>JACQFA010000082.1 GCA_016200255.1 Nitrospirota bacterium
CATTCGGAAACCGATACGGTTATGATCCAAACATCGGGCGGCTCTATTCGACGACCAAAGGGTACGAGAAGTGGTAATGAAGCGTCGGAAAACAATAAACCAAAACCAACAAGGAGGAGAGAAACCATGAAGATCCTAAGAAATGAAAAAGGCTTCACGCTGATCGAACTGGTCTTGATCATCGTGATCCTGGGAATTTTAGGCGCTGTGGCTTCGGTCCAGTTCGGGACGATCATTAGGGATGCCGATACGGCGGCATTGGATTCGGGAAGTGGATCGTATAATGCCCAGTTAGCACTGACGATTAACACTTTGAGGGTTTTACCAACCGCGACCCAATTTGCTACGCAAGTTTTTGATGCGGCAAAGCCTTCCGGCGGCAAGGTGGCTCATACGAACGGTGTTGCGGGCGGTGTGGACACAATCACGATGACGATTAATGCTACCTGTGTAGACACTTGGACATACAGTGACTCGACGACAGCAACCCCGGGCAGGTTCGTCCAAGCTACAACTTCCAGAGCTGGGTGTTAGTTTTTGTATGGAACGGCCACAATGGTAGGATGAGTGCTGTTACCGATAGTTCTGGTTTAGGTCGCAAGGGGTTAACCCCCTTGCGACCTATGCTTCTGAAAACATGACATCCGATATCCCCGTTATTTAATGTTGAGAAGAGCCTGTGTTTGGAGGTGTATGGAGCTTCAGGGACAAACCAAATTCATTTGGGTTGTTCCTGTCCTTCTATGCCTGCTAGTGAATCAGAATGTGCTCCAGAATGGATTTGGCTGGGATGATGAAAATATCATCCGTGGTCTTCGACCCCTCGATCGGTGGTCGGACCTGGTTCCAAATTTCTTCACTAAAGACACTCCCAAGGAAAGCTCTCCATATTTTCGCCCTTTTGTCTCCGTCTCCTACGTTGTTGATAATATAATTTGGGGACGTAAGCCCTTCGGATACCATTTTTCGGTCTGGTCGGCGCATATCGTGAATACAGCCTTGGTTTTTTTTCTAGCCAAGGCATTGATGCCGAACATGATCGGGGTACTGAAATACGCGCCTCTTCTGACGGCTTCACTCTTTGCAGTCCATCCTGCACATGCCGAGGCGGTGGCCTGGATCGCCGGACGCAATGATGTTTTTTGCACGACCTTCATGCTTTTATCAATTCTACTCTATATCCAGTACCACCGCTCCCGAAACGGGATGGCCTTCGTAGCCTCTATGCTAACTTTCTTCCTTGCACTTCTCACCAAAGAAACAGCGGTTGGCATAGTGATTTTATTTCCACTTTATGAATATCTGCAAGGATCCATCGGGCCCGATAGTATTGCGCGACGAATCTGTCTTCGGTGGTCGGTGCCCATTATCCTTTTGATCGTTTATTTCTGGATGCGAAAAGTTAACATTGAGTATCCCTACGGGCATATGTCTTCGACGGCCCAATCACATGATCGGATCGGGCAATGGATTTCGCATGGAGTTGGAGCCTTGGGCAGTTATCTTGAGCTAATGATCTTTCCGTACCCGCACAGACCGTTTATCGCGAACATACCGACTTCCATAACGTTTCTATTTCCAGCTGCTTTAGGTGGCATTTTATTTCTGGGCGGATCGTTCTTCTGGAGTTTTTACCGTCACGCGGTACTTGGATTCGGCTCAGCCTGGACGCTTGTGACGTTGGCCCCAGCTGTAACTGCGGCGATGTTCGGCTTCACTACTACGCCCCTGGCAGAACGATATATTTACGGGCCTTCTGTTGGATTTTTGATGGTCGAGGCATGGTTGATTCTCGGTGGCCTTGAGCGGCTGAACCAAGCAACGGCGTGGCCCCCTCCTCGGGTTTGGACAGTGGCGGGTTTTTTATTAGTCGTCTTAATGTCCATATGGGGATGGGAAAGCTGGAGCCGGAACTCTGTCTGGCACAGCCCCCTTACATTTTGGCAAACGACCGTGGCTACAGCTCCAGAGGTTGGTTATCCGTATCGAGCGCTAGGCGTTCAGTACGCCCAAAAGGGAGACCTCGCACAAGCGGAAAAGTATTATCGGCAGGCAATTGAAGTTGATGATAAAGCGCTCCATCCGGATCCCCTGGAAGTAGCTTACAACCTCAATAATTTGGCGGTGCTTTACAATTCTCAGGGAAGATATGCGGAAGCAGAGGCGATTTCTTTACGGTCTTTAGCTATTTGGGAAGAGATGCTGGGATCAGATCACCCTAACGTCGCGATGGATCTCTATAACCTGGGGGTTATCTATCGCGAACAGAAGCACTACGATAAGGCAGTAGCATTTTTCCAACGCGCCTTGGCGATCGACGAGAAGGAAATGGGGCGTGGCCACACGTCTGTTGCCGAGACACTGGATAATCTCGCACTGATCTACGGGGCGCTGGGTCGATATACCGAAGCCGAGCCGCTCTACCAACGCGCGCTTGAAATCTGGGAACAGAGTTTAGGCCCAACCCATCTCAATGTCGCCACCGATCTGGAGCATTATGCGGCTCTCCTCCGAAAGATGAAACGCAGCGCCGAAGCCGAGAAAATGGAGGCCCGTGCCGCGGATATCCGTAATAAACAGGTCCGTGAACACCAATGAGGTGATACAATTTCAGTAAGAGGAAATGCATGGCGGACAAGGATGAAAAAGGTTTTACTCTGATCGAACTGGTCCTGACGGTCGTTATTGTCAGCATCCTGGGCGCCGTTGTATCACTCAGTATGTCCAGCCTTTCCACTACCCGGGTTGATCAGGCCATAAATAAAATGGTGGGCGACCTGAGATACGCGCAACAATTGGCCATCAGCACGCAAAGCCGCCACGGCATAACGATTGACTCTCTCCTGCAGTACTCTATTCACGAGGATTGCGGGGTGGACGCAATTTGCGGAAACGCGGATGACAGCGCGGTGACGGGTGGCGGCACGGATACGTTTATCAGAGATCCGATCAACCTCGGCCAAAATTTTATAGTGAACTTCGATACCTACCAGCAGCTCAGTCCTCCGCAGCCGGGACCGCTGAGCGGGGTGCGGTTCGCGGCGGCTGCGCCGTTCTGCGGCGGGGCCGGGGCCACAATGGAATTCAACAGCATCGGCGCGCCAACGGATACAAGCGGGAACGTGCTCAACTGCGCGAGCATAATCGCGTTTGCGGGAAGCACGCGGACGATTACGATTCAGCAGAACACCGGCAACCTGACCTATTGAGGACGATGAACACCAAAGGCTTTACATTGATCGAGGTGATTCTGGTGATCGTGATCATGGCGATTGCGATCCCGGGCCTGATTTCGGCCGTCAGTTTCATAACGGCCCAGCAGGTGAATATGGTCGGGACGACGACCGCGGCCGATTTGGCCCAGGAAGAAATGGAGAACATCATTGCGAAAAAGCAATCGAGCTGCGGAACCTGCGGCTATGCAAATACCCCGCCGACATCTTGCGCCACCCCGTTGGTCGGAACCTTCGCGGCCGTGAGCGGATTTCCAAATTACCAAAAGAAGACGGATGCCGTCTGCGTGGATTCAAGCCTGGCTTCGGTCCTGACCGATCAGGGCTATAAGGAAATTACGGTGACGGTGCAGGCGGTCGGCGTGGGACCGTCGGTTCCGAACGCTGTGCTGGTGACCCTTGTCACGAATTATTAAGAGGGCGGAATGAGAAACGAGCGCGGCGTGACATTGATCGAAATGATCCTCTCGATCGTGCTGATCGGCATCATCGGAATCGTTGCGGCCCAGGCGTTCCTCTATTCGACCCAGAGCGTCCTGACTGGGAACTCCGTTCGCGAGGCGACGCAGGTCGATCGGCTGGCGATGGACCGGATGGTCCGTGAAATCCGGAACGTGCGCGACAACAAATGCGTTCAGACCGCCGCTGCCGCCGATTTCAAATTCGTGGACGGCCAGAACAACACGGTTGAATTCAGCTGGGCCGGCGCGGGGGCTCCTTTGCTGCGGAATGCCACGGACACGCTGGTCGGTAATGTGAGCAGTTTGGCCTTCACGTATTACGACAATGCCAATCCTCCGTTGGATATTACCGCGTCGCCGACCGTTTGTGCCACGCCGTGCGCCGCGGCCTGCGCCGTGACGAACATCTGGTCGATCAATATCAATCTGACGACGCAATCCGGGACCCAGACGGTGCAGCTCCGGTCCCAGTTGCATCCGAGGGCATTTTAGGGATAAACAGAATGAACCGTTTTTCAAACCATCAGCGCGGTGCCGGCCTCATCGTCGTCATCGTCATTCTTCTCATTGTCGGCACCGTTGCGGCTGCCTTTGTCTCGCTCATCAACACCGAAAGCTTCACAGCCATGAACCAGTCCCGGGGCCTGGAGGCTTTTTATGTTGCCGCGGGCGGGCAGGAGTATATGTTGAAGAACAGAACCTTCCCCAACTACTCCACACAGGGAACGGCGACTGCCCTGGGGACGGGCACCTTTGTCGTAGCCACACCCACGTACCTGACGGCGGCGGTCGGTGTCGGTAATACGACGATCAACGTGAGTTCGACGAGCGGCTTCGCAGCCCCGGCGGTCCCGCCGCCGCAAATTGTCATTGATTCGGAAGTCATGTCCTATACGGCCATGACGGCCACCACCTTTACGCTTTCGGCCGGTGCGGCCGGCGCGCATGCGAGCGGGAACGCGGTCTATCCCGTGACGTCGCTGACCGCTGATCCTTTAGTCGGCGGCACGACCATCAATGTCAATTCAACGACCGGGTTTCTGATTCCCGGCGCTATAAAAATCGGCAGCGAATATCTCTTCTGCACGGCCACGACCGCGACCACGTTTACGAACTGCACGAGGGGCTACCGGGGGACGACGGCGGCCTCCCATGCGAGCGGGAGCAATCTTTTTCAGTATATCATCACCTCCACAGGAACCGTCTCCATCCCGACAGGAGGCGCCGCACAGCGCGTGATGAAGGTTGGGCTGGATAGCGGCGCGGGGACAGGGATCGCCTTTGATGCGCCGAGCTCTGCGACCAATAATACAGCTTCTTTAACATGGTCTCATACGGTGGGCGCAGGTTCAAACAGTATCTTGGTTGTCGGCGTATCTATTCTCAACAATAGTAGTCAGACCGTTACAGGTGTGACATATGCGGGAGTGCCGCTTACTCTAATTGGTTCTCAAAATAACGGAACAAATGCACGAGTTGAACTCTGGTATAGGCTTGTGCCTGCAACAGGGGCTAACAATGTTGTGGTAACCCTGTCAGCCGCAGCGGCTGTAGTGGGCGGAGCTGTTTCGTTTACAGGGGTAGATCAGACCAGCCCTGTTGATGCATCAGCTTTTAATTCTGGCAACATCACCCCTGTAACTGTTACGATTACTACAGTTACCAATAATGCATGGGTCGTTGATGTCTTAGCTTCCCTTGCCAGTTCTGCGAATACCGTAACTGCGGCGGCTGGTCAAACCGAGCGTTGGAATGTCGCCATCGGAGGCAACCCTAATGCGAGAGGCGCAGGGTCGACAAAAGGGCCTATAAGCCCTGCGGGGGCAGTAACAATGAGTTGGTCTCTGACCGGCGGTCCACCCCGCCGATCTGCTATTGGCGCAGTAGCACTAAAACCCGCGATTGGTAGTGTTTCTACGCTTGATTGGCGTGAGACATACTAAAAAGCACCCAACCGCTGCCGGCCTTTTTTAGGCTTCATTGCGCTCTTATTTCAGGTATGGACAGGCCGACTGAATTAAGTTATAGTCGTGCAGTCCGACTATACTCTTTACAGAAGGAGGCGGCAGATGATCTGGATGGTATTCTTAGGAGCGGTCGCGCTAATCATCGGCGGAATGCTGATCGCTTCGCCCAATACATTGATCAAGATGAGCGAGGAGTTGAACCGGATGGTGACCCGGATCGACGAGCAGGTGGTCAAATACCGGATCGGCTTCGGGGTCTCACTGATCCTGGCCGCGATCTTTCTCTTTTTCTA
Organism: Nitrospirota bacterium; assembly: GCA_016200255.1. Taxonomy (GTDB): domain Bacteria; phylum Nitrospirota; class Nitrospiria; order JACQBZ01; family JACQBZ01; genus JACQFA01. The sequence continues at coordinate 5,955 of JACQFA010000082.1, forward strand.
TGCCTACATGCTGGGGCGGGGAAGATAACGCGCCGGGTCCGGGCAGGATAAAAAATAAGCGGGGGTGCAAGAGAACGCTTGACATTCCCGCTTTTTTTGATACACTAAACCGTATAAAAATTGATTTACAATTAGATTTCTACTGTAGGGGCTTGCCGGGGAGATGCCCGGATGACGCGAGTTAGCTTAGCAATAAGGACGTAACGATGAAAACGGCCGAGATTCTAAAAAAAGTTGATATCCCCCGTCATAAACTTTACTATCTGGAACAAAAAGGGTATATCTCCCCCAAGCGGATCCCGATGGGCGATCTGGAGGCGCGGGAATATTCGGAGGAGGACACCCTCAAGATCAAGCTGATCTGGAAGTATCTCAAGCGGGGTTTCAAGCACAAGATGGCGTATCAGAAGGCGATCGAGGAGTTGAAATCGAAAGCCGCGTGATTCCTCGGGCGGTTTCAATGCCGTCCCTATGTAGGAGACTATGAGCGCATCCTTGCTGTCCTGGGTGAAGCCGAAACGGCATCTTCTGGGCCTGGACATCGGAAAGAGTTCGATCAAGGTGGTTCAACTGGCCTCGACGCGGAAAGGTCCGGTTCTAAAGTATGCCGGCCTGACCGAACTGCCTCCCGGAGACCGTGAGGGCCGGACGGATCAGGACCGTGACGCTCCTCTGGCCCTCCATGACGTTTTCAAGGAAAGCCGGCTCAAACGGCAGAAGATCGCGATCAATTTCAGCGGCCGCAGCCCGATCGTCCGTTACCTGCTGCTTCCCATGATGCCCAAGGATGAACTGGCCGAGGCGATTCGCTGGGAAGCGAAGAAGCTCATCCCGTTTCCCATCGAGGATGCGGTGCTGGATTATCTCATCGTGGGTGAGACGCAGGAGCGCGACCTCAAGCGGACCGAGGTATTGCTAGTCACAGCTGAACGGGGCGCGGTCTTGAGCCAGATTGAATCGTTCAAGCGGATCAACCTTCCGATCACGGCGATGGACATCAATCCGCTGGCGCTCTTCAACGCCCTGAAGCTCAATTACAAATCGGATCTGGAAGAAAACCTGGTCTTCGTGGATATCGGCGCCGGTAAAATGGATATCAACATCTCAAAACGGGGCGTATTGCGGTTTACGCGGAATGTCCAGTTGGGCGGGGACGATGTCACGCAGGCTATTGTGCAGGGGCTCGGAATCGAACGGGAGGAGGCGGAACAACTGAAACGGCAGAAGGGCCTCGCCGCCGCGCCGGCACCGGAGGGGACGGCCGGTCAGGCGAAGGAGCAGGACGGCCGGCTGCACGAGATCATCAAGACCGAGGCGGATCGGATGATCCTGGAGACCCAACGCTCCATGGATTACTACCGGGCACAGTTCCGAGAAGGTTCGGTCAAAAAGGTCGTGCTGATGGGCGGGGCCAGTCTGATGCCCGGATTTCAGGAATATTTTGCCTCTTATTTTGACGCGAATGTGGAACTGGACGATCCGTTTGCCGAGATTCTCTGCGATGAAAAGGCGTTTGGGGAAATACGGCTGGTGGCCCCCCGTTTCTCGACCGCCGTCGGTCTGGCGTTGAGGGACGCGGATGATTGAGAGAATCAGACGATGAAGTCGCACATCAATCTGGTGTCCCGGGAAATTCTGTTCGAAGAGAAGCCGTTTCCCTTCCGGCAGGTCGCCGTGCCGATGGCGCTGAGTGCGGTTGTCATCCTTCTGATCCTTGCTTCATTGGGATACGCCTGGCGGGTGAACGTCATGACCAAAGAGGTTCGGGAACTCGCCATTCAACGGGACAAAACGCTTCAGGAGTTGGCCCGGCTCAACGGAGAGATCGGCGGTCTGGCCAAGCAGACGCAAACGAACCAGGAATCCGCCGCACAGCAGCGCGAGGCCATGAGGGACCTTCTGAAAAACCGTATCCCCTGGTCGGACGTCGTTCGGGATGTGAGCTTTATGGTCCCGGAGGGGGTCTGGCTGACCCGACTGGAGAGCTTCGATTCAAAACCGGACGGCCTTTTCCCTTCCGCGACGGGAAAATCAGTCCGTTTTGTCGGTGTGGCCCATTCGCAGGCCGCCGTGAATCGGTTTATTGCAGCGCTGGAACGCTCGCCGCGATACGGATCGGTTTCGCTCGTGTATACTCAAAAAGGCGGGGGTGAAGGCGTGCAGGGAGTCAGTTTTGAACTGATCGCTGCGCTTCATTAGAATAGGAAAGGTGGGAGGGTGGGGCTGACCGATCTTCTTAAACGGCTGGATTTCGGCAAACTGTCGACACGCGAGCGTGTTCTTTTTATTCTGACCGCGTCGGCCGTTTTGTTCGGGTATCTCACTTATTTTATGATGCCGATGATTCGTCATGCCGGGGATCTGTCAGCCCAGAAGGTGACACTCAAGGCCGAGACGGATCGGGGGATGGCGCAGATTCCCCTGCTTCGGAAGCGGGCCGAAGAACTTCATCAGACGGCCCAGGCCAGGGAGGTCAGCGCGGAAATTTCAGGAAAGGCCGGCGATCTTTTCCCGGGAGGGAGCCGTCTATCAACCCTGTTGGAGGAGATGACCCGGCTGGCGCGTCTGCGTCAGATCGAGTTTGTCTCGATTCACCCGGATGCGATTGAAGACAAGGGAACCTATTTTCAGCTTACGTTCCAGATTGATCTCCAGTCCCGCTTCCGGGAATTGGGGGATTATCTCCTGATGCTTGAGAATCTGCCGCGCGCCGTCGTCGTGAAAGAGCTCAAGGTCGAGGCCCGGGCCGATCTCAACCCGTCTATCCTGGCGCATCTGAAGACAGTGACGTATCTGGGAAAAGAGTGAGACGTAAGGAGTGAAAAGTGGGGAGTAAGGTGAATAAGATAAAAAGTTTCGCGTTCATAACGGTTCTTCTGCTTCTTCTCCTTACCCCTTACTCCTTACGCCTCACGCCAGTTGTACTCAGGGCTCAGCCGCTTTCGGAAATTAATACAGAGTGGCTGGAGCGTCAAGAGAAAGCCCTGCAGTGGGGAAGGGATCCGTTTGCGCTTCCAGGCCAGCCGTCCGGCGCCGGGGTTGCAGCCGATGGAGAGTTCCACCTCAGCGCGATTATCTATCGAGCGGGGCGCGGGGTGGCGATCATCAACAACAAGATACTGCGCCAGGGTGATATGGTTGAGGGGAGACGGATTACCGAGATTTTGCCGGACCGTGTGGTGCTGCAGGGCGCTACCGGGGAGAAGGAACTGCGGGTGAATAAATTTGTATTGGGCCGTTAGACCCGAGAGGAGGTCTCCATGAAGGGGGGACGTCATAGGATGGTGGGCCACATGGTTTGGGTTCTGATCGCGATGGCTGGAGTGATCGGCCCTCCCGTTGCCGTTGTCTCGGCGGCCGTGACCGGACAGGGAACGATCAGCGTCAAAAAGGAAACGGCCGATGTCGGCGGTTCTGTTTTTACGCTGGAATTCCGGGATGCCGATCTGAAAGACGTCCTCCGCGCGCTGGGTCAGGAGAACGGCATGAATGTCATTATCGGCGAGGACGTTAATGGAAAACTAACGTTGAGTTTCCAGCGGGTCACGGTCCAGGAGGCCTTTAACGCCATTCTCAAGATCAATAACCTAATCTCGTTTCAGGACGGAACGATACTCCGGGTCATTAAATCTCCCTTTGCGGAGGGGGAAAACAATATGACGACCGAGATCATTCCGGTCAACTTTGCTACGGCCAAGGAGAGCGCCGACACGGTCCGGACGCTCTTGAGCAAACAGGGCAGTGTCGCGATCGATACCCGGACCAATTCGCTGATCGTTCGAGATATTCCGGATAATGTGGCCAGAATCGTCTCAATCGTGAAAAGCTTGGACGGCCGCACCCCGCAGGTTTTGATCGAGGCGCGGATCGTGGAGGCCGGAACGAATTTTACCCGGGAGCTCGGAGTCCAGTGGGGCGGGAACTTTCTTAAGTCGACGAGCGGGGGAAACTATCAGGTAACCGGCGCCACGAGGAATCCCGGCGGCGGTTCAACCGCCCAGCCGCTGACAGGCGGCGTGGGCTTGAGCGGCAATAACTTCGTGGTTAACCTTCCGGCCACTGTGGCCCAGGGCGCGGGCGGGGCGCTCGGATTCACCTTTGGAAATATTGCCAGCACGCGACAGTTGGATATCCAGCTATCAGCCATGGAGGATTCGGGCCAGGGACGGATTCTATCCAATCCACGCGTGTTGACCATGGACAACAAGGAGGCACGAATCTCGAGCGGGACCGAGATCTTTGTACAAACCGCCGTTCTCAGTGGGACGTCCACCGGAACAACGTCCGGCAGTACCTCCTCCGGAACGTCGGGTGCCAACGGCGTGACTAAAATTGATGCGAAACTGGAACTGGTCGTGACACCCCATATCACGCCGGACAACCGGGTGGTGATGCATGTCAAAGCAGACAAGAAAGAACCGGATTATAACCGACAGGTACAGAACATCCCGCCTTTGACGACCCGTTCGGCCGAAACGGATCTCCTGGTGAAGGACGGCGAGACGATCGTGATCGGCGGAATCTATACACGGAATGAGTCCGTAGAGAACAAAGGCATCCCGTTTTTATCACGGATTCCAATTCTGGGGTGGCTGTTTAAAAAAGAGACCAAGGTGGATAACCAGAGCGAACTTCTGATCTTCATCACACCGACGATCTACAAAGGAAACTGATCCTTGCCCAAAGAGATCGTCGTTTTGATCACCACCCCGTCTTCGAGGGAAGCCCAAACCATCGGAAGAAAGCTGGTGGAAGAAAAACTGGCGGCCTGCGCGAATATCATCCCGCAGGTCGCGTCGCTTTTTTCATGGCAGGGCAAGATCTGCCGAGAGCGGGAGTTCCTCGTGGTTCTTAAAACACGGCAAACCTGTTTTGACCGCCTTGTGAAACGCGTGAAATCACTCCACTCCTATTCGGTTCCGGAGATCATTGCACTGCCGATCATCCGAGGTTCAAAAGACTATCTCCGTTGGATTCGAAACGCCACGCGTTAGTCGTCCGATCCGCATGGGAAGCGACCCAAGATATGGTAGGACACCGATAAAATGGCCTATATAAGGTACTGAAATGCCCTTGCCGAAACCCAGATTTATGGTACCTTATACAAAGGTATGTGTGAGGAAGGATGGCGCTTCCAAGGAGATCAAAAATTTCTTGACATGACTTTTTGTGTATGGTACGATCAGCCCGCTTTTAAGGAGGTTACTATATGAAAACATTGAAAGAATCGTACACAGTAATGATTATCCCGACGCCCATCTCCAAGGCGTATCGGTTCAGTTTCAGCAAGCAGGCTTTAAAGATTATTCTTGGAACCACCACGGTTATCACCATCCTCCTGGTCGTTTTCATCATCCAGTATTTCTACATGGTGGGTGATATGTGGGAATTGAAATCCCTCCGGAAGGAAACCAGGTCTCAGAAAATTCAGATCCAGACCTTTGCCTCAAACGTCACCGATTTAAAGAAGCAGATGGCGCGCTTAAAAGACCTCGACGCCAAACTTCGGGTGATTACGGATATCGGTCCGCCGCCCCAATCCGACCAGCTCATGGGAATGGGGGGGCCGGAGGAGCGTGGTACGGACGCAGTTTATCAGGATGGAGCGGTGAGTGCGGAGGATATCAAGAAGATGGATCAAGACCTCGACCGGCTCAAGACCGATGCGTCGGCCCAGGAATTGAGTTTTGAAGAACTGACCGAGGCAATGAAGGACCGGCGTTCCCTGTGGGCCTCGACCCCGTCCGTCTGGCCCGTCCGGGGATGGTTGACGTCGGGCTTCGGAAACAGGATCTCGCCGTTTACCGGAAGCGTTACGATGCACAACGGTATTGATGTGGCCTCGCGACGGGACACCCCGGTGCAGGCCACGGCTGGCGGCGTGGTCAGCTACGAAGGGTTTGACAGCGGTCTGGGCAAGGTGATCAAACTCAATCACGGTTATGGCATGCAGACGATTTACGGGCACCTGGCCAAGGTGAATGTCCGGATCGGCCAGAAGGTAAAACGGGGGGATATCATCGGTTTTGTCGGTAATACGGGGTTATCGACCGGTCCCCATGTTCATTACGAGGTCTTTGTCAACAATGTCCCGGTTAATCCTTTGAGGTACATCCTAAATTAGTCGTCACCGTTTACAAAAAAATGTAGATAGGGAGAAAGCGGGTCATCCTGCGTGGACCGCTCTCTCGATTATCAATAACCGCGCCGGTGATGTATTCCGGGACGGATCGTAGGGAGGGTTCAGTGTAATGAGCAAGGGAAAGGTGAAGTGGTTCAACGAGAAGAAAGGTTTTGGGTTTATCGAACAGGAGGGCGGCGGAGATGTCTTTGTCCATTTCTCGGCCATTCAAGGGGACGGGTTTAAGACCCTGACCGAAGGCCAGGAGGTTGAGTTCGACGTGGTGGATGGGAAAAAAGGTCCGCAGGCGTCGAATGTGACAAAGCCGCAATAACCAACTCTAAAAACATTGATCCCGTTAAAACCCCGACAAAGCGGGCGCCTTGTCGGGGTTTTTTTATGCCCTGATGTTTTTGCGTGTTTTTTTCGAGTTGTGGTATTATAATGGGGCCGTTTTAAAACAGGACAAACCATGATTGGACTATTGATTCGAAAACTGCTCGGAACCAAAAATGACCGGGAACTGAAACGGCTGGCTCCGCTGGTGCAGCAGATCTCCGCACTGGAACCGACCATCGAAGTCTTGGACGATTTGCAGCTCCGGTCGAAGACGGAAGAGTTCCGATCGCGACTGGCCTCCGGACTGCCGCTGGATGAAATTCTTCCCGATGCCTTTGCCGTGGTGAGAGAGGCGTCCCGTCGGCGGTTGGGAATGCGGCATTTCGACATGCAACTTCTGGGCGGGATCGTTTTGCACGAAGGCAAAATCGCCGAGATGAAGACGGGCGAGGGAAAGACGCTCGTGGCCACCCTGCCGTTGTACCTGAACGCCTTGACCGGCCTCGGCGCCCATCTGATCACGGTCAATGATTACCTGGCCAAACGGGATGCCCAATGGATGGGATCGATTTACCATTCGCTGGGTCTGTCCGTCGGCGTGATCCAGCACGAGGCCGCGTTTCTGTTCGATCCGACCTATGAGGCGGACGACCGCCGTCTGCAATATCTGAGGCCGGTGAGCCGGCCGGAGGCCTATCGGGCCGACATCACCTATGGAACGAATAACGAGTTTGGGTTCGACTACCTCCGGGACAATATGACGGTGGATCTGAGCCAGTGCGTTCAACGGGATCTTCATTTCGCGATCGTGGACGAGGTGGACAGCATTCTGATTGATGAAGCCCGGACGCCGTTGATCATCTCCGGCCCGACCGAGGAGTCCACTGACAAATACTACCGGATCAACCAGATCATTCCGTCACTGAAGAATCCGGAGGACTATACCGTTGAAGAAAAAACAAAAACGGTCACCCTGACGGAAGAAGGCAACGCGAAGGTCGAACGGCTGCTGGGGGTTTCCAATCTGTACGACCTCTCCAACATGGACCTGGTTCATCATGTCATTCAAGGCCTCAAAGCCCATGCGCTTTTCAAACGCGACGTGGACTATGTCGTCAAGGACGGCGAAGTGCTCATCGTGGATGAATTTACCGGCCGGCTGATGCCGGGCCGGCGTTGGAGCGACGGGCTGCACCAGGCCGTCGAGGCCAAGGAGGGCGTGAAGATCGCCAACGAAAATCAGACGCTGGCCTCGATCACGTTTCAGAACTATTTCCGGCTGTACAAAAAACTGGCCGGGATGACCGGAACGGCCGATACCGAGGCGGCCGAGTTTGCGAAGATCTACAACCTCGATGTGATGGTGATCCCTCCCAACAGGATGATGATCCGAAAAGATTATGCCGATGTCGTCTACCGCACGGAGCAGGAGAAGTTCAATGCGATCGTTGAGGAAGCGGCCGAGCTTCATCAGAAAGGACAGCCGGTTCTGGTCGGCACGATCTCGATCGAGAAATCCGAACGGCTCAGCGGCCTCCTCAAGCGGCAGGGGGTCAAGCATTCCGTCCTGAACGCCAAGTATCATGAAAAAGAGGCCGAGATCATCGCCCAGGCCGGCAGCAAGAACGCCGTGACGATCGCGACCAACATGGCCGGGCGCGGCACGGACATCCTGCTGGGCGGGAATCCCGATTTTCTGTTCAAGCAGCATCTCGCCCAGCAGCCCGAGATGCCCCCGGCCGAGCAGGCCCGGCATCTGGAGCGGATTAAAAAAGAATGCGAGGCCGAGAAGTCGGAGGTGGTGTCGCTGGGCGGCCTCCATATTCTGGGCACCGAGCGTCATGAAAGCCGCCGGATCGACAACCAGTTGCGGGGACGGGCCGGCCGGCAGGGCGATCCGGGGTCGTCGCGGTTTTATCTTTCGCTCGAGGACGATCTCATGCGGATCTTCGGCTCGGAGCGGATCTCGGGGCTGATGCAGCGGCTCGGAATGGAAGAGGGGATTCCGATCGAACACCGCATGGTGACGCGCGCCATCGAGAATGCCCAGAAGAAAGTCGAGGCGCATAATTTCGAAATCCGGAAACAGTTGATCGAGTACGACGACGTCATGAACAAGCAGCGCGAAGTGATCTACGAACAGCGCCGGCGGATCCTTCGCGGCGAAGACCTGACCGACCTCTTTCTCGGAATGATGGATGACCGTTTGAAGGAGGTCCTGGATCTGTACTGTCCGGACGAGGTTTACGCCGAGGAATGGGATCTCAAAGGAATGAGCGAGGCGATCACCCACCAGTTTACGATCAACCTGGACGGCGAATCGGAGTTAAAGGGCTCCGGCCGCGAGGCCCTGCGGGAGCATCTGATCCAAAAGATCGACGGGGCCTACAAAACGAAAGAGGCCGAGTTGGGCGAGCCGCTGATGCGCCGGCTGGAAAAAATGGTGATGCTCCGGGTGATCGACACCCAGTGGAAGGATCATCTCCTCTCGATGGATTCCCTGAAGGAAGGAATCGGCCTTCGGGGCTACGGCCAGAAGGATCCGCTGGTGGAATATAAACGGGAAGGGTTTGAGATGTTCGCGGCGATGATGGAACGGATTAAAAACGACGCGGTGGAACATCTTTTCAAAATCCAGGTGGTGAAGGACGAACCGGCTCCGGCGGCCCGTCCGGTGCTTCCCCCGCCGCAGCGCCTTCAGTTTAGTCGCGGCGACGCCCCGGCCGCGGCCAAGACGGTTCACCGGGATCTCCAGAAGGTCGGCCGAAACGATCCCTGTCCCTGCGGGAGCGGGAAAAAATACAAGAAGTGCCACGGACAATAAACGGGACCCCATGCTGAAGATCGCCGGCATCCAGATGAAATGCTCCATGGATCCTGGGGCGAATCTCAAGAAGGCCGTCGAGATGATTGCGCTGGCGGCCGAACGGGGCGCCCGGATCATCGCCACCCCGCAACTTTTCACCCTGCCCTGGTTTGCCTTCGAGAGCCGGAAGGATCATTTTCAATGGGCCGAGACCATGGACGGTCCGACCGTTTCGACGCTTCAAGCGGAGGCCCGAAAACACCGGGTGGTTTTGATCGGAACCCTTTTTGAGAAGGACGGAGAGGCCTACTACAACACGGCGGCCGTGATCGAAAAAGACGGGTCGTTGCTCGGCCGGTATCGCAAGGTGCATCTTCCCCATATTCCGTTGTGGGAGGAGAAATATTATTTCAAACCGGGCGATCTGGGCTTCCCGGTTTTTCAAACCTCGTTCGCCCGGATCGGTGTTCAGATCTGCTGGGATAATTTTTTCCCGGAGGGCAGCCGCATCATGGCGCTTCACGGGGCCCAGATCATCATCGCCCCAACCGCGGCGGCCTTTGCCTCCCAGTCCCGCTGGGAAAAAATGATCTGCGCCAATGCGATCGCCAACAACGTTTTCATCCTCCGGGTCAACCGGGCCGGCAAGGAAGAACGGCAGAATTTCTACGGCCGGAGCTTCTGCGTCAATCCGTTCGGAGAGTTGATCGCCGCGCCGGCCGGGGCGAATGACGCGATCCTGTTTTCGGAACTCGATCTGAAGGAGGTCGAGGAGACACGCGACCTCTGGACCTTTTTTAAAGACCGCCGACCCGAACTCTACGGGGAACTCTCCAAACCGTGATGACCGCCGACCGTCTCAAACGATACCGGCTTGAAAACAGCGCCCTGAAGACGGCGCTCGCTCAGCGGTCCAAAGAGCTGTCCTTTTTCATCAACAGCGGCAAAGCTCTCACCTCCACGCTGGAATTCAACAAAATCCTCCGGGTCATCATGGAGCGGGCGCAGCGCCTGATCAAGTGCGACGCCTGGTCGCTGATGCTATTGGATGAGGGTGCGCAGGAACTCCGGTTTGTGGTGGCCAAGGGAAACAAGGGCCGGGGCGTAAAAAAATTCCGCTTAAAGGTCGGCCAGGGCATCGCCGGCTGGGTGGCCAAAACCGGCCAGCCGCTGATGATCCATGACGTCCGCAAGGACCGCCGATTCAACCGGGCGGTGGACCGCATCACCCGGTTTAAAACCCGATCCATCCTTTGCGTGCCGATCGTCAACAAGAAGCGGACGATCGGCGTCCTCGAAATGATCAACAAACTGAACCGGGAGCCGTTTGACGAAAAGGATCAGGATCTTCTCCGGAAGCTGGTGGATCAGGCCGCGATCGCGCTGGAACGGGCGATGCTCTACGAGCGCATGTCGAACCTGGCGATCACGGACGACCTGACCAAGCTGTTCAACTTCCGTTATCTGGATGAAATCCTCGACCGCGAGATCGAACGCTGCCATCGGTACGGCGCCGTCCTGTCGCTCATCTTTTTCGACATGGACTACTTTAAACACGTCAACGATTCTCACGGCCATCTGATGGGCAGCAAGGTGCTGATCGAGGTGGCGCGTATCCTTCTTGAAAACCTTCGAACCGTGGATATCATCGCGCGGTACGGAGGCGACGAATTTATCGTGGCCCTGCCGGAAACGAATGTGGAGACCGCGCTCCGGATCACCCAGCGGCTGCACAAAAGCATGAAGACCCATGAGTTTCTGAAGGAGGAAGGGCTCCGGATCAAGATGTCGGCCAGCTACGGGGTCGCCGGTTATCCGGAGCACGCGCGGACGAAGCGGGATCTGATCCGGCTGGCCGACCAGGCGATGTACCAGGCCAAGAACAGCGGGCGGGACCAGATTTGTGTCACCGAGAAACGGCCGGGACGGTCGCGGGTTCCGGCCGCCTAAAGCAGCCGCGTCGAATCGTTTTTCAGTTCCGTCGGGAGGGCGTCCCCCTGTCCCGCCGAAATCAACCGTTCGCCGAACCGGTCCAGACGGATCGAGGCCTCGTCATACCGGCCCTTGGCGTTCGTGAGGTGGCTGCCGATCACGTCGAACTCCTTCCGGAACCGTTCAAAATCCCCCCGCAGCCGTTCCAGATGGCTGATGATGATCTGGGCGCTCTTCTCGATCTGCAGTCCCTTCAACCCCATCACGATCGCCTGGAGATAGGCATACAGGCTGTTGGGCGAGACCGGGATCACCTTCCGTTCGAGCGCATAGGCCGACAGGCTTTTGTCATCGCCGAGGTTCTCGTCCTTGATGATCGTTTCGTAATAGACATTTTCGGCCGGAATGTACATCAGTGCGAACGGGAAGGTTCCTTCATCCGGCAGGATGTATTTGTCGGCGATCGCGTCGGCATGTTTCTTGACGTCTATGTTGAATTTCTTCCGCGCGGTCTTCCGCTCCTCGTCGTTTTTGGATTCGACCACACGGCGGAAATTCTCGAGCGGGAATTTCGAATCGACCGGCACCATGAATTGTCCCAGCCGCACCACGGCGTCGACCGTCTCGCCGCTTTTGAACCGGTGCTGGAGGGTGAAATGGTTGGGCGGCAGGATCTGGCCCAGCAGGTCTCCTAAAAACAGCTCGCCCAGGATCCCGCGCAGCTTCGGCGCCCGGAGGATTTCCTGGAGGCTGGCGATGTCCTTTCCGACGTCGAACACCTGCTGCGTCGCCTTCGACAGCTCGCCCAGGTTCTGCTTTACCTCGCCGACGACCCGCGCCGCATTGTCCAGCCGGTTTCCGATCTGGCCCGTCGCATTTTGGAGCTGTTCGACCATCGCGGTCAGTTGAAGGTTCACCTGCTGCGTGACGGACGAGAGCTGAAGATTGAGCGCGGTCGTGTTGCCCGTGATCGTTTCGGTGATCTGCTGCCGCAACGCATCCACCTGCTGCTGCATCACCAGCATGCCGGTGTCTTGAGGCTTATTTTTGCCTTGCAGAAGCAGAACGATCAGCAGCCCGATGACGGCGACGAGTCCGATGACCAGAATAATTTCCATGCGCCCGATTCTATCCGCGCGGCACCCATAAGTCAACCCGCTTGCCTTCTTCAGGGGATTCCAGTATTTTAGGGTCTATCCAACTAAAGAATTTCCTATGGCCAAGCTTGTTTTGGGAAGAGTCAAGAGCAGATTTGATCCATTAATGAAAAATAATTAGTATATCCAAGTAGTTACTCAACCCATCGCCGCGTGCTAATGACCCAAATTAAATAAAGGGAGGAAGAGAGCATGACGCAACCGATAGCTGAGAAGGAAATATTCAGCAACGAGTTTGGAACGGTGACCGACCGCAGGGTTATCTACTTTCGAAACAAAGGTTGGTTTCGTGGTGGTTCACGGGAGGATGTTCCTATAAAGCACGTCACATCAGTCCGCGTTGATATTGCACGTCATCCGATTTTGGGAGGCGCATTGGTCTTGCTCAGTCTTTACATGTTTTATAAAGGAGCCGGGATGATCATGGGACTCTTAGTCGGATGTCCCGGCTTGCTCCTTCTGTGGGGTTTTCCTACAGTTGTAGTAAACACGGCAGGGAGAGACTTAAGGGGTAAGAAAGGTTGGCCGTGGCATCGTAAGGCCGCGGAGGGGTTCGCTGAAGCCCTGCGCAGTCAGCTCTTCCACGATTGAGGCAAGACGTGGGAGTAGTAGAAAAATTTCAAATTTCAGATCACAGATTTCAGAAGCATACTGATGGTGAAGAAAATCTCAAATTTGAGATTTCAAATCTTAAATTCATTGGGAGATTGACCGATGAATTACGAACGGTTTGAAGAGCTTCCGGTTTGGAAGAAGGCGATTGAGCTTGCCGACCGGGTGTACAATCTTACCGAAACCGACACCTTCAAGACCCGTTTCAGCCTGCGGGATCAATTGGAGCGGGCCGCGCTTTCGGTTTCGAACAACATCGCCGAAGGGTTCGAGCGCGGCACCACAAACGAACTGCTGTTCTTCCTCTACGTCGCCCGCGGTTCGTCGGGAGAAGTCCGTTCGATGCTTTGCTTTCTTGATAACCGAACCGCTTTTCGGAATCTCAAATCTCAAATTTCAGATTTGAAATTAATTGCCGAGTCCTGTTCCAGACAACTACGCGGCTGGGCGGACGTGTTACAAAATTCAGAAATCAAAGGCCAGCGGCATCTCAATGATAAAGTTCGGCAGACCGGGAAAGACCGCGTGGATCGGGAAGCCTTTTTAAAAGAGCTGGCCCGGATCACCGAGAACGCGCGAAAAGGAAGATCCGCGCCTTCCGAGATGACGGAAGAGACATAGCCGCTCTCCTCAGAAAATCTCAAATTTCAAATCTCAAATTTCAGATCCGTCTTTGACTTTCCTCCATACAAAATACTAAAATGGGTCCATGAATGGAGGCGCGGATGATCCGGTATCGCTCGCTCATGAATCCTGCCGCTTATCCCCATCCCGTACGGGAGGTCCGGCATCTTGCGACCCATATCTCGGATGTCTTCCTGACCGGCCCCTTCGCCTATAAAATCAAAAAGCCGGTCGATCTGAAATTTCTCGATTTTTCAACGCTGGAAAAACGGCGCCATTTCTGCGAGCGGGAAGTGATCCTGAACAGCCGGCTGGCGCCGGAGATCTATCTGGGCGTCGTGCCGATCACGCGCGACGGCGAGGATTATCACGTCGAGGGAAAAGGCGAGCCGGTCGAGTATGCCGTGAAGATGGTCCAGTTCGGCCAGGAGGGTCTTCTCGATGCGATGGCCGGTCGGGGAGCATTGTCGCGGGAGATCATCCTTCGGCTGGCCGACCAAACAGCCCGGTTTCATCTGACAGTAGATCGGGCGGATGCCTTCGGGACGCCGGAGGTGGTCGGCGAAAACGTGCTGCGGAACTTTGAACAGACGGCCAAGTATCAGGGTCTCGTTGTTTCTCCGTTGCGGTTTTCAAGACTGAAAGACTATTCGGAGGATTTTCTAAAACGAAAAACGTCACTGTTCCATCAACGGATCAAACGCGACGCGATCCGTGTCTGCCACGGGGATCTGCATCTTCAGAATATATGCCTCGATCACGGCCGGCTGATCATCTTCGACTGCATCGAGTTCAACGAGGCGTTGAATCATATCGACGTGATGAGCGAGGTCGCGTTCCTGCTGATGGATATGGATCATCGCGGCCACTCCGGCCTCGGCAACCGGTTCTTGAATGCCTATCTTGAAAAGACACAGGACTATGAAGGTCTGGCAATGCTGGATTTTTATCTCATCTATCGCGCCTGCGTGCGTGCAAAGGTGGCCTGCTTTCTTCTGGAGGATCCGGATATCACCGAGGAGGAGAAAAAGGCCGCGAAGGAACGCGCCTCGGCCTATTTCGAACTGGCCGGGAACTATCTCGGCGATCATCGTCCCGGACTGATCCTGATATCGGGCGTGAGCGGATCGGGGAAGAGTACCGTTGCGGCCGACCTGGCCGAAGAGCTGGGCGGCGTGATGGCCCGATCCGATGCGGTTCGAAAATCGATCGCCGAGTTGGGTCATGAGGCGCAGGCCTCGGCGGATTACGGCCGGGGCATTTACAGTCAGGAGATGACGGCGCGGACGTACGACGGTCTTCTGGAACGGGCCGGGGCCGTGATCGCGAGCGGCCGCTGGGCCATCCTCGATGCAACGTATGCTCAAAGGCAGCATCGGCTTTCGGCCAGATCATGGGCCGAAAAACAGGGCGCTCCCTTTGGAATCCTTTATTGCACGGCGCCTCTGTCTGTTCTCGAAACACGTCTGGCGCAAAGGACGGCGGCCGGGACGGATGTCTCGGATGCCGATATCGAGATCATGCGGCGCCAGCTTGCGGTGTTTGAGCCGTTCGATCGTGAAGAGGCGGAGTATCTGGTTCAAGTGGATACCGAGAAGCGATGGGACCGGGAGGCATTGGTCAAGGCATGTCGGAAGCGGGCAAGCAGTCATTAGTTCGAAAGATCCGGGAAGAGATCCGGAAAAAGGGCCGGATGACCTTCGCGCGGTTCATGGAGATCGCGCTGTACAATCCGTCGGACGGCTACTATACGGTGTCCGGAGACCGGATCGGCCTCGGCGGCGATTACTATACCAGTCCCGACGTCCATCCCATCTTCGGCCGGCTTCTTGCGAAGCAGATGATCGAAATGGAAACGATGCTGCCGCGCAAAAAGCCCTTCACGATTCTGGAGATGGGCGCCGGAAAAGGATTGCTCTGCCGTGATATTTTGATCGCATTGAAGTATTCTTCTTCGGAAAACACGGCACGATTCCGTTACGTCGTGATCGAACGCAGTGCGGCAATGGTGGCCAAACAGAAAGAGCTGTTGGCTTCGTCCGGTCTTGAAAAATCGGTAACATGGTTTTCCAACCTTGACGAGGCTGCGGCCGATGGGCCTCTCTTTGGATGTGTTCTCTCCAATGAGCTGGTGGATGCTTTTCCGGTCCATCGGGTGATCGGGACCAAAGAAGGGCTGGATGAAATTTATCTGGATCTGGATGGCGACCGGTTCGTTGATTCAGCCGGGCCGGCCTCGACGCCGGAACTTGCGGGCTATTTCGACGAATTGAAGATCCGTCTTTCCGAGGGCCTTCGGGCCGAGGTCAATCTTGAAGCGGGACGTTGGATACGGGAGGTCGGCATGGCGATGGACCGGGGCTTCGTGATCACGATCGATTACGGCCATCCGGCCTCGGAGCTGTTCGCGCCGCACCGTAAATCCGGCAGCCTGCTCTGCTACTACCGGCATACGGTGAACGAAGACCCTTACGCCCGCATCGGCGAGCAGGACATCACGTCCCATGTGGACTTCACCCGGTTGGCGCTTGCCGGCGCCGGGTCCGGACTGGTTGTGACGGGTTTTACGAACCAGCTCAATTTTCTGATGGGCCTCGGGATCGCGCAGGAGACGGAACGATTGGATCCCGAAAGTCCCGAGATGTTTTCGGTCAAACGTCTTCTCGCGCGCGAGAGCATGGGCGGGGTGTTCAAGGTTTTGATCCAGCACAAGGGGATATCGCCGCCTCCGCTTTCAGGCCTGGCCTTCCGGCCGTATTTCAAGGACGTACTGACGGTGTGATCGAATCCAACCCTTTGCGGAGAGACCATGGAGACGCAGGATAATCAAGAGAAGGTTCAAAAAGTTCCGGATAAACGCAGGACGTTGCGGTATCCCATCATCATTCTCAAAGTGACCGAGGAAGGGAAGAAGGAGCATCTCTTCGGGTATGCAAAGAACATCAGCCGCAGCGGCCTCTTCATCCAGTCGGTCAATCCCCGTGCGGCCGGCGAGCGGTTTACGATCTCGTTCAATATTCCCAATACCGAAATCCGCGTCCGTTGCCAATGCGATGTGGTCTGGATGCGGAAGTACCATCCGAAGGCCCCGGTCGAGCCCGGCTACGGCATCCGGTTTCTCGACCTGTCGCCGGGTGTGGCCGATGCGATTGATGACTGGATCAAGCTTCAGAAATAAGATCAAATCAGATCGTTCAACCGTTTGCAGTCGGACAGGCCGAAGCGGCCGTTACGGGTGCGGAGAATACGGAGTGCAAAGGCCGGTATCCCGATCGTCTTTCCGATCTCGTTCGCGATGGACCGGACATAGGTCCCGGAGCCGACGGTCATCCGTATCGTCGCGAGGGAGTAACGGTCATTTGGATGATGGGTCATTGCGGTTCGCCAATTTTCTTTAATTCTGTCCTGCCGGAAGTCGCCCGCGATGCAGTCTATTTTTTTTAAGATCAGCGCTTCGAGAGCGGGTTTTGGAATTTGATGCTGCTCCAGAATCTCGGCTTTGTAGATCTCGATCTCCCGCACGGGCAGGCCGACTTCATCGAGCCTTCCTTCCCTCGCCCACCAGAAGAGGGGTTTCCCCCGGATGACGATGGATGAATAGGGCGGGACTTCCTGTTTTCTATCGCCGACCTGTCCAATAACCAGATCGTTTAATTTTTCCTCCGGAAAATTTTCCGGTTCATAGGCTGCGGTATCCGTGACGAGCCCAAGCGCGTCATACGAATCGGTTGAAAAGCCGAAAAGAAGATCGAACTCGTACTCCTTGTCGACGGCCTGCAGCTCGGTTTGCCGTTTCTTTGCCTCCGGCCCGATCAGTAGCACGAGAACGCCTTCGGCCATCGGATCGAGGCTGCCCGTATGCGTGACGACCGTGCCGAGTTTCCCGGCCAGTCGAATCGCGACTTGATGGCTCGTGATCCCGATCGGTTTATGGACGGCCCATATATCGTTTGGCATGGACAAGACGCTACAACATGTTCACGCGCCTGTCAATGCAGTTGTGCCTGAGCTATGCGACCTGTTAGAATAACGGTACGACAGAAGAGGGATGGGATGAAGGACGAAACCAAAAAGACGAAGACCGTGAAGGATCCCGTCTGCGGGATGGAGATCCTGCCGTCGGATGCGGTCGGGACGCATACCTACGACGGCCGTACTTATTATTTCTGCAATGAGTCCTGTCTGGAGCGGTTCCGTGAAGATCCTCGACGCTACCTGGAACCGGCGCGCGGCGAACAGCCGTCCGCGGCGCCCGGCTCCGACTATATCTGCCCGATGGATCCGGAAGTCCGTCAGGAGTCGCCCGGCGCCTGTCCGAAATGCGGCATGGCGCTCGAGCCCGAAACCCTGGCCGCGCTGGCCACGCGGACGGAGTATGTCTGTCCGATGCATCCCGAAGTGGTCCAGGATCATCCTGGCGCCTGTCCGATCTGCGGGATGGCGCTCGAGCCCCGAACGGTCACGCTCGAGGAGGTCAATCCGGAACTGATCGATATGTCCCGCCGTTTCTGGATCGGCCTCGGCCTGACCCTTCCGCTTGTTGCTTCGGCGATGGCGGAGCTGATTCCGGGCGATCCGCTGATGAGGATCGTTTCACCCCGTCTGTTGGGATGGCTCCAACTGATTATTTCGACGCCGGTCGTCCTCTGGGCCGGTTGGCCGTTTTTCGAGCGCGGGTGGCGGTCGATCGTCACCTGGAACCTGAATATGTTCACGCTGATCGCAATCGGGACCGGAGCGGCCTATCTCTACAGCGTCGTCGCGACGATCTTCCCGGATATTTTTCCGCAATCCTTCCGACATTCTCACGGTCAGGTCGGGGTTTATTTTGAAGCGGCCGCCGTCATCACGGTCCTGGTGCTTCTCGGTCAGGTGATGGAGCTTCGCGCGCGCTCGCGCACCAGCGCCGCGATCCGTGCGTTGCTGAACCTCGCGCCCAAGACGGCACGGCGGATTGGCGAGGACGGAACGGAGGAGGACGTACCGCTCGATCTTGTGAAGTCCGGCGACCGTCTCCGCGTCCGTCCGGGCGAGGGAATCCCGGTGGACGGGACTGTGCTTGAAGGGATGAGCTCGGTGGATGAATCGATGATCACGGGCGAGCCGATCCCGGTCGAGAAAAGTCCGGGCGGCCGCGTCACGGGCGGGACGATCAACGGCACCGGCGGATTTGTGATGAAGGCCGAGAAGGTCGGGAGCGACACGCTTCTGGCCCGGATCGTGCGGATGGTGAGCGAGGCGCAGCGCTCCCGCGCGCCGATACAGCGGCTGGCCGATACGGTCTCGTCCTATTTCGTTCCGGCCGTCGTGCTGACGGCCGTCGTCACTTTCGTCGTCTGGGCAATGATGGGCCCCGAGCCGCGGATGGTCTATGCGCTCGTGAATGCCGTCGCGGTACTGATCATCGCCTGCCCCTGCGCGTTGGGTCTGGCCACGCCGATGGCTATTATGGTCGGGACCGGCCGCGGCGCGACGGCGGGTGTTCTGTTTAAGAATGCTGAGGCGCTGGAGCTTTTGGAAAAGATAGACACCCTTGTGCTGGACAAGACCGGGACATTGACCGAAGGCCGGCCCCGACTTGATGCGATTCTTGCATTACCGGGTTACGACGAGACCGAGGTTTTGAAACTGGCTGCCGGCCTGGAACGGGGCAGCGAGCATCCCTTGGCAGCGGCGATTGTCGCGGGTGCGCAGGCGCGGAACCTTGCGATCGAATCGCCCCAGGATTTTCGGTCCGTCACCGGGAAGGGCGTGGTCGGAACGATAGTCGGACGGGAGGTCGCGCTCGGCAATCGCGCGCTGTTCGATGAACTGGGGATAGCGCCCGGCGAGCTGCCCGGCCGGTCCGAACTTCTACGGAAAGAAGGACAGACCGTGATCTGGCTCGCGGTCGGATTGCAGCCGGCCGGTCTCATCGGCGTTTCGGATCCGATCAAGGAAGCGACCCCCGAAGCGATTGCGTCCTTGAAAGGTTACGGCATACGGACCGTGATGCTGACGGGAGACAACCGGACGACGGCCGAGGCCGTGGCGCGGAAGCTGGGACTGGATGAGATTGTGGCCGAGGTGTTGCCGGAACAGAAGGCCGCCGCGATCAAGCAGCTTCAAGATTCCGGCCGGATCGTCGCGATGGCCGGGGACGGAATCAACGACGCGCCCGCGCTGGCCCAGGCGCAGGTCGGGATCGCGATGGGCACCGGCACGGATGTCGCGATCGAGTCCGCCGGGGTGACGCTGGTGAAGGGCGATCTGCGCGGGATCGTGCGCGCGATCCGTCTTTCCCGCGGCACGATGAAAAATATCCGTCAGAACCTTTTCTTCGCCTTTATCTACAATGTCCTTGGAGTCCCGATCGCCGCCGGTGTTCTCTATCCCGCCTTCGGCTTATTGTTGAGCCCGATGATCGCCGCCGCCGCGATGAGCTTCAGTTCGGTCTCGGTCATCACCAACGCCCTCCGCCTCCGCCGGTTGTCGCTTTGATCGTTTGCATCATTCTCATCAACCTTCCTTGTAGATTTGAGGTATTTTTAGTATAATCCGCTCATCTGTACTCCCGAATTTTAATGGTGAATCATGAGCCGTGCGAAGATTGATATTCCGAAAGACAAGATCACCGATTTCTGCCGGAAGCATCATATACGGAAGTTGGCACTCTTCGGGTCCGTCCTGCGCAAGGATTTTCGGCCGGGCAGCGATGTGGACGTGCTCGTGGAGTTCGAACCGGGACATGTGCCGGGTTTGGCCTTTTTCAGCATGGAGGAAGAGCTCTCAAAAATTCTCGGATACAAGGTGGACCTCAACACGCCGCAATTTTTGAGTCGTTATTTCCGTGATGCGGTTGTCAACGAGGCGGAAGTCCAATATGTCGCAGCATGACGACCTGGTTCGTCTACGGCACATGTTGGATCATGCCCGCGAGGCGGCGGCACTCGTGCTCGGCCGGAGTCGCAAAGACCTTGATGCGAATCGCGTCGTAAGCCTTGCGCTGGTTCGACTGTTGGAAATCGTCGGTGAAGCCGCGAATCGGATCTCAGAGGATGCGCGGAACCGGCATGCCGGCATTGCTTGGCCTCAGATCATAAGCCTGCGAAACCGGCTCGTTCATGGGTACGATTCCGTCGACATGGACATTCTCTGGCAGATTCTCCAGCAAGATATCCCGACGCTTATCGCTGCATTGGAGAGGGTTGTCCCACCCGAATCTCCAGGCCGTTCTTCGTAGAGCGGACTGCCGTGCCCGTCCGTATTAAGCTTTCGGTCAGTCTGATCGATAAAAAAGCGAAGTCCGCTTCGTAAAAAGTACTCTGACCCCGATTCTAGAGAATAGTATAAGGAAGAAAAAAGTTGAATTGTGAAAACTGCAGCAAAGGTATTTCCGAAGAAGGCAAAGTCCAGTGGATTTTTATTCCAGGTCTTTTCATCTTTAACTTCATATTTGGTAATCCATTTGGCGGAAATAAAATTTGTAAAAGTTGTGAAGCACAGGTGAACGGTTTAGGTGCTTTTGTGACAGTGATCGGTTTAATTTTGATTCTAACTGCTGGCTTGGGTTTTCTCTTAAAACTCTTAAAATGAACTGCCCGTGAAGGCTTCCGCTATGTCTGAGAGTTATACGCACTTCCCATTGGTAATCACCAATTCTCCGGTATTTGGTCCTTGAGGATTCGTAGGTGCAATCCTCAGCGTTCATGTCACTAATCTGTCATTAACATTTTTCTTGACAACATCGGATCAATCGGTATAATGAGGCACTCGTCGGGTTGTCCCCGAAGAATTTTTGTGACGCTTAACGCCTGGCAAGGAACCTTGAATGCCCTTCAGGTTACGGCACATGAAACAGCCTCTCCTCCTTTTACTGTCCACTGCATTACTCATCCTCTTTGTCGCCGCGGCATCCTCCCCGGTTGATGCCCCCGCTCAGATTCGTAACGTCTTTGGGCCGCAGCCATTTAGTCGAACGACCGGCGCGACCAATGTTTACACCCGTTCCTTTAAGGTTCCGTTCTATGTCACCGGCCCTTATACCCTTCATATCCAGAATGGACAGGCAAACGGCACCGGCCGAATTAGCAGCGCCATCTCCTCCGGGGCGGTCTCGATCAACGGGGCGGAGATCATCCACAAGTCGGACTTCAATCAAAATGTATCCATCATTGATCGGACCGTCACGCTCACTGCGGCCGACACACTGACCGTGACACTCGACAGCGCCACGGACAGCTTTATCACGGTCACGATCTCAGGCGTCATTCCATTGGGACGCCTCAATCATCCTCGTTCCGGACAGACCGCCACGATTGGAGCGGACGGGTCGGTCCAGATCGCGGGAGGGCGGGATGTCGCGGGGGATTTGAACTCGACGGAGCGGTTTAATCCGCTGAGCTTGAGCTTCACCCTTCTTCCATCCCATCTGGGTACCGCCCGATCCGAGCATACCGCCTCGGTCCTGGCGGATGCGACGCAGCTGTTTATGGCCGGACAGAACGGCGGGGGTGTGCTGGCCGGCGCCGAGCGGTTTGATCCGGCCACCGGGCTTTTTACCGATGTCTCAGGCCATGTCCGCATTTCCCGATCCGGCCACACCGCCACCGTGCTTCTGGATGGACGGGTCTTGATCGCGGGAGGACATGGAAGTGGAGCACTCAATTCAGGAGAAGTCTATGACGTGCAGAGCGTCGTTTTGTTCAAGCCGCCGTTTGATCCGGAAGCGGGAGTCTTCGTTGTCTTATCCAATGCGTTGTCCACACCTCGCTGGGACCACACCGCCACCTTGCTTCCCGACGGGCGGGTTTTGATCGCCGGGGGACGAAATGATACCGGCTTCCTGGGTTCGGCAGAACTGTTCGACCCGGCGACGGAACGATTCACGCCGCTCACTACCGCCATGACGTTGCCCCGGTCCGGCCATACCGCGACGTTAATACCGGATGGACGGGTCTTGATCTTGGGCGGCCAAAATGATACCGGGTATTTGGCAACGGCGGAGTTTTTTGATCCCGCCGCCGGAAGTTTTGCCGCGGCCCTCCAAGGTCTCATCACCCCGCGGGCCGATCATACCGCAAGCCTTCTCTATTTCGGCGAAGTCCTTGTGACCGGCGGCGAGAACAGCGGCGGGATTCTGGATACCGCCGAATTGTACGGCCCCCCACCGGCCGATAGTACCTCCCCGATTGTCGTTCAAGTCACGCCGCCGGATGGGGCCGCCGGCGTGGATCTCACGGAAATCGTCGGGGTGCGATTCTCAGAGCCCGTGGATGTACGGACACTTGATGCCGATAGCGTCATGCTGAGCGGAGGCGGGCCGGTTGATTCGATCATCGGTCCGAGCGAGCAGGGGCTGATGGTTTTCCTGGTTCCAAAAACAAAGCTATCACCGGGCACGACTTATACTCTTTCTCTCACCCCGGCGGTTCGAGACACCTCTGGGAATCCCTTGGCGCCCTTCACGAGCAGTTTTACCACCGTGCACGCGCCGGTGATTACCGCCGTTACACCGAACCATGCGCCGGGCGGTACGGGTGTGACGATCACGGGCCAGAACTTTGATCCTTCGGCCCCGACCTTGAATGGGGTCAAGTTCTCCGGAATACAGGCCGTGGCCACCTCGGCCACCGCCACGCAACTTGAAACAAGCGTGCCGTCCGGCGCGCCAGTGGGCACTGGCACCGTCACTGTGACAACACGAGGTGGGACAGCCGGCGCAGCCTTCACGGTTGAGAATCCGGTCCCTTCGCTGGCCGTGATCGCGCCTACTTCAGTCATCGCCGGAAGCGGTGCTTTTACGTTGACGCTGAACGGCGGCAATTTTATTCCGTCGTCATCCATCAACTTCGGCAGTACAGCCCTGACCCCGGTCTTTATCAGCAGCACACAGCTTCAGGTCACTGTTCCAGCCGCAGCTATTGCAACCGCTGGCGTCATTCCGGTTACCGTCTTCAATCCGGCGCCCGGCGGCGGAACGTCCGGTACCATCAACTTCATCGTAAACAATCCCGTTCCGACGATTAGCACGATCTCTCCGGTGTCGGCAAATGCCGGTTCGGTTGGATTTACCTTGACCGTGAGCGG
Organism: Nitrospirota bacterium; assembly: GCA_016200255.1. Taxonomy (GTDB): domain Bacteria; phylum Nitrospirota; class Nitrospiria; order JACQBZ01; family JACQBZ01; genus JACQFA01. Next base: position 29,614 of record JACQFA010000082.1, read on the forward strand.
GACGAGCTTTGTCAGTACCGCTTTGGTTTATTTTGACAACCAGCCCCTCGTGACAAGCTTTGTCAGCGCCAACCAACTGACTGCAATTGTGCCGGCCTCCGCAATCGCATCCGCTCATATCGCTCAAGTGGTAGTAACCAACCCTCCTCCCGGTGGGGGGGCTTCAAATACACTGACTTTCAAGATCCAAAGTCAAGCGCCTTCAGGATTTACAGTATCGCCCAATCAACTAAGCCAAAGTTCCATTCACCAGAAGGTCATGATCAGAGGTCCAAAGATCCTGCCCGGAACTTCTGTCCAGATCAGTGGGAACGGGATCACCATTCATCAGGTTACCCAAACGGTTACTTATGCCTATACCGACAGCCGGTCAGGCGGTCCGGCCTTCTCGTGGCAAGATGCAACGCCCGGCTTTATACTACTGGCCGGTTGCGATGACTGCGCGTCGAGGTTTATTTCCATCGGTTTCCCGTTTACGGTTTTTGGTCAACCCGTTTTCAATTTTTCGATCAATAGCAACGGCCTGATTACTTTTGGACAAGCCAGTGATGAATACAACAACACGGGTATTCCACAAGCAGGCCTGCCGAACTTCTATCTGGCTCCATTCTGGGATGACTTATACCAGGGCCCGGTCTACGTCCGGACATTCGGAACCGCTCCGAACCGTGTGTTGGCCGTTCAGTGGAATCATATCAGTACGTGCTGTGATACTGCCGCCAGCGTACTGACCTTCGAGATTCTCCTGAATGAGGCGACCCAAGCGATCACGTTTCAATACAAGACACTGACCGGCGCAGACTTTGACGGTCGTTCTGCGACGGTTGGAATCGAAAATTCCAATGGCAGTGACGGCGTGGCCTATCTTGTCAACGGCACGCCGCCTGAGCATCTGTTGAACGGAGGTCTGGCGGTGACGTTTATGCCAACCACCGTCATCACGCTGGATGTCAGCGTGGCATCGGATGCATCGCTGGGCCCAAGAGATGTCGTACTGACCTATCTCAATGGAACCCTGATACAGGCCTCGGGCGCCCTCTCCATTGTTCCCAGTCCGGCACAGATCGTGATCACCTCACCTGCTTCGGGAAGCCTGATCCATCGTTCGACGGTATTGGTCCAAGGGCGGGTCGTACCGAACGGTCCGGGTGAAATTGGGGTTGTGGTGAACGGTATTCCAGCCCAGGTCAATGGGAACCTCTTTGCAGCCAATGACGTTCCAGTTGGTATGGGTGCCAATACGATTATCGCGACCGCGACCGACCTCGAGGGCCACGCCGGTTCAACATCGGTGACCGTCACAGTGGATAATCTACAGGAACCAGTGTTGCTTCTGGCAAATCCGGAAAGCGGAATCGCGCCGCTTACGGTGGAGTTTTCGATCCTGACTACCCTGACAACACCCATAACCCACTACTCTCTGGATGCCGATGGGGATGGAACAGCAGATTTTACCTCTACCACGCTGCCCAATACCGTGCCATTCGCCTACAGTCAGCCAGGGTTGTATTTTGCCACGGTCACAATCATGGATGCCAACGGAATTCTCTACACCGACACCATTCCTGTAAATGTCTTGTCCCTGAGCGAGTTGGATGTCCTGCTTCAAGCCAAATGGACCGGAATGCGAGACGCACTGCGTCAGGGCGATATTGAGAAAACCTTGACCTATTTTACTTATGGTTCTCAAGAGAAGTACCGCAGGATTTTTGAGGCGATCGGCGCCAATCTTATAGAAGAGGCCCAAAATCTGTCAAACATCGCGCTGGTTACATTTTATGGGACGACAGGCAAATATCGCATTCAACGAACCGTAACCATTAATGGTCAGTCACAGACCCTGACTTACTGGGTCTACTTCATCCAAGACACGGACGGGATCTGGCGGATTAAACAATTCTGAAGAGGAGCCATATGGACTGGTGGAAAAGATTAAA
>JACQFA010000079.1 GCA_016200255.1 Nitrospirota bacterium
CGCCAGAAGGCTCACGCCTTCCCGAAGGTTCGCATGACGGCCCGACGCCAGGATGCCCAATGCACCCAACGCCGACACCCCCACCGCCAGCAACGGCACTATCGATTCTACCGGCTCCAACGCTCACCTCGGGTTAAGAAAAGCAAAAACAAAAAAACTGATTTCACCATTTTAAAAGATTAATCTGATCCACGTTCGTCGCAATTTTGCCGCGGAAGACGACGATGATGATCGCCAGGCCGACCGCCGCCTCGCCGGCCGCGATCGCGATCACGAACAGGGTCACGATCTGGCCGGTCATCGAATCCAGATACGAGGAGAAGGCGACCAGGTTCAGATTGGCCGCGTTGAGCATGATCTCAACGGACATTAATATAATGATAAAATTCCGCCGGATCAGCACGCCGATCAGCCCGGTCACGAACAACACCGAGCTCACCGCAAGATAAGCGGATAACGGAATCATCGGGACGCCTCCCCGTTTCCGGTCGCGGGAGGGCGATCCTTGGCCAGCACGATCGCCCCGATAATCGCGCCCAGTAGAAAGACGCCGACGATTTCAAACGGCAGAAAATAGTCGTTGAACAAAACCATACCGATCGCATAGGCGTCGCCGAATTGCATCACCTTCTGCGGCGTCACGTCGCCCGGCTTACCGGCAAAAGGCGAATGGAGCAGGAGCCAGAAGACCTGGACGGCCGCCAGGAGGGCGAAGAAGAGCCAGAAGGCGTAACGGCGATGGAGAAACCGCTCCTCGGTCTTGAGGTTGAGCAGCATCAAGACAAAGAGATAGAGCACCAGGATCGCGCCGGCGTAGATGATGATCTGGACGGCCGCGATGAATTCGGCGTTCAATAAAATAAAAAACCCTGCGATATGGAACAGCAGGGACAAGAGGGCCAGGCCGCAATGGACCGGGTTCCTCAATCCGACCACCAGCACGGCGCTCGTGATGCCGGCGACGGCCAGATAGGTGAAAAAAATCTGTTGGACCATGGGACGGCCGACTACTCCTTCTTCCCGGTGAGCACCGTGAACGGGAATTTATACCGGTACTGAATGGCGGTTTCATCGGCCTGTTCCTGACGGTGGGCCACGAGGTACGCCTTGGCGTCGGCGAAGTAGGTCTCGCCGACTTCATACAGTTTTTTCTTGTCGAAATAAAGGTCCCGTTTGTTTTCGGTGGAATACTCGTACAGCTTCGTCATGCCGAGCGCGTTGACTGGACAGGCTTCGACGCAGAATCCGCAGAAGACGCATTTCGTCATGTCGATGTAGAACTCGCTGGCGTACCGGACCAACGGCTTGTCCGGGACTTGCTCGCTCACCACCTTGATGCAGTGAGACGGACAGGCCGCCTCGCACAGGTCGCAGCCGACGCAGCGTTCCACGCCGTCATCATACTTCAACAGGCCCAGCGCGCCGCGGTGGCCATCCGGAAGCGTCCGTTTCACATGCGGATACTGGAAGGTGATCCCCTTGCCGAACATGTGACGGAAGACGACCCACATCGCACGGACGATCTCGAGCATCAGGATCTTCTGAATCAGATTGCGGCCCGGTTTCACGAAGCGCCTTTCATGATCGCAACCGGACCCCGCTTGTGATAGATCACGCGCGTCACGGGATCGAGTTCGGCCGCGATCAGATCTTTCACGGGCGGCGTGTTGAAATGTTCCGGGAAAAAGACCAGGCCGGCCGGAAGCGCCGGCTGGATCTCGATCCCGACTTCGATCGCTCCGACCCCGTCCGCCGGCGATGTGAGAACGACCGTGTCGCCCGCCGCCAGTTGCAGCCGCTCGGCGTCGGCCGGGCCGATCTGGAGCAGCGCCTTATCGTAGATCTTCATCAGGCCCTCGGCCTGCGTGGAATATTTTCCGGAATGATACAGTATCTGTCCGAGGACCAGCGTGAAGGGATAGCCGGCCGGGCCGGTCGCTTGATCATGGCCGGGCTTCACCGCGTATCGCGACGGCGCTTCCTTGGCGTAACCATTGTTCAGGTAACCGGACAGTTCAACCGTCAGCGGCTCGGGCTTGGTCGTGAAATAACCCGGAATCGTCTTGGCGATCTCGCGATGGATCTCCTTCGCGCTTCCGTACTCCAGCGGGAAGCCCATCCGCCAGGCCAGCTCCGAGAAAATCTCCCAATCTGGTTTGCTCTCGCCGATCGGCTCGATCACCATCCGAACCGGATTCACCTTGCCCTCCATGCTGGTGAAACTTCCTTCCTTCTCGGCATAGGTCGTTGCCGGAAGGACGACATGGGCCAGCCGGCCGGTCTCGGTCAGAAAGGGATCCTGAACGATCACCAGTTCGATCTTCGAGAGCGCCTCGGCCGCGCCCATCGAGGCCGGCAGCGTTCCGACCGGATTTTCTCCCACGATGTAGAGCGCCTTGATCTCGCCTTTCCGTGCACGGTCTAAAATCTGTGGGAGATCGACCGAGGGCAGGTCCGGCATCTCCTCGCGCCACTCTTTCGAAAATTTCCCGCGTGCCGCGGCGTTCTGGTATTCGAGTCCGCCCGGCAGGAACTCGGATGCGCCGCCCATGTCGACCAGGCCGAGCTCGTTGTTTTCCTCGCACAGCGCGTTGAGACCGGCCCCGTCTTTTTCGAACAACCCGCAGACCAGCGCCAGATCCACCAGGTTCAGAACGTTTTGATAACCGTCTTTTCGTTTCGTGATCCCGTCCTCAAACAAGACGACGCCGCGCTCGGACTTGGCCAGAACCTCGGCCGCCTCGGCCAGACGCTCCGCGGGAATGCCGGTCGCTTCGGCCGTCGTCTCGATCGTGATGCCGGCCGCGGCCTGCTTCAAGACCTCGACCGCGTTTGGATATTTCTGCAGAACCGTCTCGTCGCACAGTCCGCGATCGAGGATGATCTTGACCAGACCCTGAATCAGGCGGGATTCCGATCCGGTTTTGATCGCCAAATGGTGCGTCGCCAGCCTGGCGATATGGGTCGTGATTGGATCGGCCACGATCACCTTCGCCTTGTATTTTCTCAACGCCTCTTTCACGCGGACATTGAAGACGGGATGGGTTTCGGTGATGTCGGAGCCGATGATGAAGATCGCATCGGCATGGGTCACCTGCTCCGCGTTGTTCATCATCCGGATGCGGTCGGTCCCGAAGGCCTTGCGCAGCGCCGCGACGACATTCAGATGGCCGTAGCGCGCCGTGCCGTCGACCTGGTTCGTTCCCATCCCGATCCGCATGAATTTCTGGAAGAGATAAATATCCTCGTTCGTGCAGCGCGCCGAGATCAGTCCGGCGATCGCCTGTCCGCCGTGGTCCATTTTGATCTTCGTCAACCGCTCGGCGACGAAATCCTGCGCATCCAGCCATGGGGTCTCGACCAGCCGGCCGTCTTTCCGCATGAGGGGCAGCTTCAGCCGGTTGGGGCTGTTGACCATCTGGAACCCGAAGCGGCCGCGGCCGCAGATGCCGCCGTGCCCCTTCGCAGTTTCGGCACGGTCGCCCCATTTGGATTTCCATGTCAGCTTGGAGGTGACGCGTACGATCCGGTTGTCCTTCGTTTCGACCTGGAGCTGGCAGCCGTCGCCGCAATACGGGCAGGTGGTCTGGGTCTTCTTCATCTGCCAGGGTTTGTAGAGATACTTGGAGAATTTGTTGGTGATTGCGCCGACGGGGCAGACCGCGAGACAGTCGCCGCAAAATTCGCACGCAAGCGGCTTGTCCTCCTTGGCCGTCACGATCGTAAAGCCGTCTTTTTTCAGGAAGGTCAGTGCATCGATCAGCTGGACCTCCTTGCAGACATTGATGCACTGCCCGCAGACGATGCAGCGGTTCATGTTGAAATCAAGCACGGTCGACCGGGTGTCCTCCGGGATGCCCTTCTGCTTCACATTGGGAACCTCGCCGATGCCGAACTGGAAGGTGAAATCCTGGAGCTCGCAATGGCCGTCGGCGTCGCAGACCGGACAATCGAGCGGATGCGTCGAGAGATGCTTGATCAGTGCCTTCTTCTGTGCCTCCTTCATCTCGGGCGTCTCGGTCCGGACCACCATGCCAGCCTGGACCGACGCGGTGCAGGACCGGACCGGCGCCTTCTTGCCCTCGACTTCGACCAGGCACATCCCGCAGGAGCCGAACGGCGTGAAGGTGTAGTGGTAGCACATCGCCGGGATGATGACTCCCATCCCGCTCAACACGTCATAGAGCGACCGGCCCTCGGTCGCCTTGACCTTCTCACCGTTGATCGTCAGCTCGATCTCTGCCCCGGCCGACATCAACCGGGCTGTTTTCGCGTCTCTCGTTCCCATCGTCCCCGTCCGTTATTTATTTTCTACCGATCGCATTCGCCCATCACGATGTCGTACGTTCCGAAGATCGTCACGACGTCCGCGATCATGTAGCCTCGCGCCATGTGATCAAACGCGCCCATATGGATGAAGGACGGCGCGCGGATCTTCAATCGGTATGGTTTCCCGCTCCCGTCGCTCACGATATAAAACCCCAGCTCGCCCTTGTGCGCCTCGGTCCCGCAATAGATCTCCCCGGCCGGCGTATTGAACCCTTGCGTGAACAATTTGAACTGCCGGATCATGTGCTCCAGGTTCGTGAAGACCTTGTCCTTCTGCGGGAGCGTTACACGGGGGTCTTCGACCATGTAAGGACCGGCCGGCAGTTGATCCAGACATTGCTTGACGATCTTGGCGCTCTCCTTTAATTCCAGAATTCGGATCCAGTACCGGTCGTAGGTGTCGCCGTTTTTTCCGACCGGCACCTCCCACTGGACCTTGTCGTAGGCGCCGTAGGGCTCGTACTTCCGTAGATCGTAATCGACGCCGGAGCCACGGAGCGTCGGCCCGGACAGCCCGAAATTGATCGCATCCTCGGCCGAGATCACGGCGACGTTCTTCGTCCGCGCCAGCCAGATCCGGTTCGTCTCGAGCAGCGCGTTGTACTCGTCCAATTTCTCGCTGAAATTCGCCAAAAATTTATACAGGTCCTCGATCAGCCGGGGACTGAGGTCGTTCTCGACCCCGCCGATGCGGTACCAGCTCGTTGTGAGCCGCGCCCCGCAGAGGCTGTCGAAAAAGTCCAACAAGACCTCCCGTTCTAGGAAAGTGTAGAAGAAGACGGTCATCGCGCCGATGTCGAGCGCCTGCGTTCCCAGCCAGAAGAGATGGCCGATGATCCGCTGGACCTCGGCCACGATCGTCCGGAGGTATTCGGCCCGGTCCGGCACCTTCATGTCCAGAAGTTTTTCGACGGCGCGGACGTAGGCGAAGTTGTTGTACATCGCGCAGACGTAATCCAGCCGGTCGGTATGCGGGATGAACTGGTGATACGTCCCGTCCTCGGCCAGTTTCTCGACGCCACGGTGGAGAAACCCCAGTACCGGCGTGGCCTTGATGATACGCTCGCCCTCCAGGTCCAGCACGACCTTCAACACCCCGTGCGTGCTGGGATGCTGGGGCCCCATGTTGAGCATCAGCTTCTCGGTCCGAAGCAGCGGAAGCGCCCGGTTCGGGACGGGAATCCCGACCCCCGGATGCTCGGCCGCGGGTTCGACCGGTTTCTGTTTCGCGTCCGTCGTCATTTCGTTTTTTTATGCGACCCTTCCGTGATGAACTCAAACGTGTCGCGCCAGCCTTTGCCGGCCAGGGGGAAATCCTTCCGGAGCGGCCAGCCCTCGTCGTATTCGTCCGGCATCAGGATACGGCGGTGATCGGGATGGTTGTTGAACCGGATCCCCATCATGTCGAACACCTCGCGCTCCATGAAATTGGCGCCCTTCCAGATTCCGGTGATCGAATCGATCGCGCAGTCTTCCTCCGTCACGCGGGCCTTGATCCGGATCCGCTGACGGCGCCGGATCGAGTAAAACTCATAGACCATCTCGAAGCGGGCCTCGTCCTCGGGATAGTCCACCGACGCGACGTGGACGATGTAATCGAAATCCATCCCGGGATCGTCATGCAGCCAGCGGCAGACGGGAATGATCGCCTCCTTCTTGACCGTGACGGCCAGGTCGCCCCGCCATTCCTTCGACGAGACAAAGGCATCGGGAAATTGGGCCTGGATCTTCTCTGCATTCGGATGCAATGTCATCTCCGGACGGCTCCCATTTATATCTTCGTCGCCCCGAGGATCGGGCTTTTGATGAAGACCTTCTGCTTCATGATCTTCTGCTGTAATTTCAGTATGCCGTCGAAGAGCGCCTCGGGGGTAGGGGGACAGCCCGGAACGTAAATATCCACCGGCACGAACCGATCCACCCCTTGCACCACGGCGTAGCTGTTATAAATATTTCCGGAGGTGGCGCAGGAGCCCATCGCGATCACATACTTGGGCTCCGGCATCTGGTCGTAAATCTTCCGGATCACGGGGGCCATCCGACGGCAGACCGTTCCGGCCACGATCATCAGGTCCGACTGCCGTGGCGAGGCGCGAAAGACGCCCGCCCCGTACCGGTCCATGTCGTATCGCGCGGAAACGGCCGCGATCATCTCGATCGCACAGCAGGCCAGGCCGAAGGTCAACGGCCAGAGCGACCCTTTCCGGGCCCAGTTGACCGCCTGCTCGATCGTGGTCGTGACGAGACCGCCCTCGCTGGTAAAACCCCCTACTCCCATTGCAGCGCCCCCTTCTTCCAGGCATACAAATAGCCGAAGACAAACAGCCCGATGAAAACGATCATCTCGAACAGTCCCCAGAAACCGATCTTGCCGAAGACGATCGCCCACGGGTATAGAAAGATCATCTCGACATCAAAAATCACGAACAGCATCGCAATGATGTAATAGCGAACCGGGAAGGGATTGCGGGCGTCCGAAATCGGCTCGCTTCCGCATTCATACGGGGACAGTTTCTCATCCGTGTCGAGACGGGGTTGGACGACGTTGCTGATCAAAAGGGTGACGGCGCCGAACCCGATGGCCAGCACGATGAACACAAAAATAGAAAAATATTGAGACAGGTAGGCGGCCGTTTGAGCAACCATCACATCTCCCCCTCAATGATGATTCAAACTATCGCGATTGAGCCTTTTGCAGGCTCGTCAAAACTATCATGATTTTAAAGCCCGGTCAAGGGACTATAAGCCCCATGGAGATGGGCCGAAAGACCCATGCGAGACCGCTTTAACAGATATTTATTTGGGGTGGCCATGAGATTCCGGTTCAGGCTTGGGCTGAGATGGGGACGGGGGCTGGGCCTGCGCCTGAATGTCCAGGATTTTAACTTCGAAGAAAAGCGTCTTGCCGGCCAGGGGATGATTCATGTCCAGAACCACCGTGGACGGCTTGATTTCACTCACCCTGGCATGGATGGGACGTCCCGAAGGATCGCGCCCATCAAGTGGGGTTCCGATCACGAGGGCTTCCGGGGGAACGCGCGATTTTTCGACTTCCTGGAATGCATTCGGATCCACCGGGCCGTAGCCGTCTTCGGGCTTCACCTGGACATTCTTTTTGTCCCCCACCTTGAGCCCTTCCAGCGCCGTTTCAAGCCCCGGAATGATTAGATGGTCGCCTTGAATAAATTTAAGCGGTTCCGCGCCGACGTTGGAATCAATGGTGGTTTTGTCCTCCAGTTTCAAGGTATATTCGATCGTGATTTCCTTGCCGGCCGAAACCGTCATCGGCTCGGCTTTTTCACCGGCCTGGCCCAAGGCTGCATTGAGGATGATCGAAAGAATAATCAGCGACAAAAATAAAATCCGTCTCATTTTATTCAGACGCCTCGTTCTAAATTGTGATGGATGTCCCGCTCGGTTGAACCATCGGTGGCGGGGGGGTTGCGGTGCTCGGTCACTCTACACATTGCCGGCCTTAAAAGCAAGGAAAAGTTGCTTAATTGGGCGGGTCCTGTCCTGCGGCAGCCCGCCCAATTAGCATTTGTGATATAATGCCGGTTATAGCGATGACGCAAGGAATGCTCATGTCCCCGACCCTCATGCCCGGCACAACCCAGGAAACGGAAGAAGCGATCCGCGCCGAGACGACCCCGCCTTACAAGGTGATCTTTCTGAACGACGATGTCACGACGATGGAGTTTGTGATCTATCTGCTGATCGCGATATTCAAGAAGGACCCGACGACAGCGGTCGAGTTGATGCTCGAAACCCACAACACCGGCGCCGCGATCGTGGACGTACTGCCGCTCGAAGAAGCCGAACTGCGCCAGCAACAAACTCATTCCGCCGCCCACTCGGCCGGCTTTCCGTTACGCTGCGTTATTGAACCGGCGTAAAATTTCAGGGAAATTCAGGAATTCGTAGGGGCGGACCTGTGTGTCCGCCCTCTTTGTTTTACATCATCCGAATCACGAAATGCATCGAGAAGTCGAGGAGGGTTCCGATCACGGCGGCGAGATACAACGCCCCGGTTGGGCGAGGGCCGGTCTTCCAGAAATAGAACGCATTGAAGACCAGCATGCCGTCGTAAAAAATATTGATCACCTGATGCGCGGCCGGAATGCGGGTCGCGAAATAGGTTGTGATAAAGATCAGCGCCAATGGAAGAATGGAAAGCAGCAGCGCCTTCGGCTCGCGCCGCTTTTTAATCACGACCACAAGCGCCCAGATCAGCGCGACGAAGACGACCAGGAAAAAAATATGAGCGATAAAAAAGAGCTGCGGATTAAATCTCTCGCCTCGATGCATTAATTCCTCCTATGAATTCGATTACAGGCTGGTCGTTATTTAATGCGAAAACCCGTTGCCTGGTTTGCGGTTAACGCACTGAATGATATGCCAGTAGTTGAACGGGTTGACCTTGAGATTTTGTTCCACGTCGAGACAGGTTTCGTTCAGAAGCGATTCAAGACAGAGATCGGATCGGAAGCCGATCCAGGTGCAAAGGGGCGAGATCGTCTTTTCGACGCGCGAGAGAATGGGATTTCCATTGGAGAAATGGTTCAGCAGCACGATTTTTCCGCCGGGACGGCAGACGCGGATCATCTCGGCCAGCACGGCCTGCGGGCTGGGGACGGTGCTCATGACATAGGCCGCGAGGACTGCGTCGAAATTGTCATCCCGGAAGGCCATATGGGTGGCATCCATCTGCTGAAGATGAACATGATCCAGCCCGAGTTTTTTTATTTTTTTGGCGCCCTGCTCCAGCATCGGCCCGGTGAGATCGATCCCGATGACGGAACAGTTCCGAGGATAGAGCGGAAGGGAAAGACCCGTGCCGACGCCCACTTCCAGTACGCGATCGCCCGATTTCAAGCCCAGTAGTTCAATCGCCGCGACGCGGGAGCTGTGAAAAATTTTGTCGAAAAGAAGATCGTAAAAGCCGGAGTACGCGGAATAGACCCTTGTGACTTTCTCCGTATCCATTCGGCTTCCTCAATCGTCCAAGTCACGGCCCACCTGATGGAGCAACTCTATTTTGTACTCTACCTACTACGGGCAAAAATGTCAAACGACCCTTGCCACAGCCGGGGGCAAGGTATATACTTCCGCAGGTTTTGACACATCCTCAAGCGGAGGCCTTCGCATGAAGCGTTCCCTTCTGATCCGACCCGGCGACCTGAACGCGTTTTTCGGCCTGATGCTGGACAATGTAACTCAGCTCGTGATCCTGTCCGGGATACTGATCGGCGTCTTCGGGTTTCCGAAGGAACTGGTCTTCCACCGGATCATTCCGGGATCGGTCGTCGGCGTCCTGATCGGCGATCTGGTTTACTCATTTATGGCGATCCGGCTGGCCCGGAAAACCGGACGGACGGACGTAACCGCCATGCCGCTCGGGATCGACACCATCTCGCTCTTCGCCTTCTCGTTCGGAATTATCGGACCGGCCTATCTGGCGACGAAGAACGCCGAGGCGGCCTGGCAGATCGCAACCGCGGCCATTGTGGTTGTCGGGCTTGTGAAGATCACCCTTTCTTTTCTGGCGCCGTTTCTGAGACGATTCGTACCCCGGGCCGGGCTGCTGGGCCCGATCGCGGCCGTGGCGATATTGCTGATCGGATTTTTCCCGTCGCTCAAGGCGTTTCATCAGCCGATCGTCGGCTTTCTTTCCCTCGTGATCATCCTGGCCGGTTTCATCGGCCGCGTGCGGATGCCCTTCGGTTTTCCGGCTGCCTTCACCGGCGTGGTGGTCGGCGTGGCGGTCTATTATTCACTCTCGGCCGCCGGCCTGATCGTCCCTGAGATGAAGACCGCATCCGAGGCCGGTTGGGCGATGGCCGTTCCCTGGCCGACGCCGGGATTTCTCAAAGGCCTTCCGGAATTGGGACCGTATCTGGCCCTGGCCCTCCCCTTTGCACTGGTGATCGTGATCGGAGGGGTGGACGTGTGCGAAAGCGCGGCGGCCGGCGGGGATGAATACAACACGCGTGACATCGTTCTGACGGACGGCATCTCGACCGTGATCACGGGGTTGTGCGGCGGCGTGCTACAGACCACGCCGTACATCGGCCATCCGGCCTATAAAGACATGGGCGCCGGAGCGGGATATACACTGGCGACAGGATTGTTTGTGGGATTGGGCGGAATGCTGGGCTATTTGGCCTGGATCGTGAATCTCATTCCGGAAGCGGCCGTCGCGCCGATTCTGATCTTCATCGGGCTCGAGATCCTGGCACAGGCCTTCTCGGCCACGCCCAAGTCGCATCATAAAGCCGTGGCGATCGCCTTCCTCCCGGCCATCGCCTATCTGGTTTTGATTCAGATCAGCTCGGCCGTAAACAGCGCCGGCGGGTCACTGGAGAAAATGACGGGCGAGGCCGCCGTGACGGTCCATACGGTCACGATACTGGCGAACGGCTTTATTATTTCTTCGATGCTCTGGGCCGGGTCGCTGAGCATGATCATCGACCATCGCTTCAAGGCGGCGGCCGGATTTCTCGGCATCGCCGGAATCGCGTCGTCGTTCGGCCTGATCCATTCCCCGTTTCCGGACGGGCGGCTGCTCCTGCCCTGGTCGGCTGACGGGTCCGTCCCGATCCTGTTCACGTCAGCCTATCTTCTTTCGGCGGGACTGTTGCTGGCAATGGATCGTCTGCCGGCATATCCGCGTCGCGATCCACCGGCATGATGCGGCGGGCAACGGTGAGAAAGGCCGAGTGGGCCACCATGCGGTGGTCGGGACGGACGGAGCGGCCGTCGATGTTCCAGGTGCGAAGAAGCGTCTCGAACGTCTCGACGAAGTCGAAACTCGGCTCGGCCCGGAGCGCCGCGACGACCTGCTGGACTTGAGGAACGGTCGGGAGGAGACACAGAAAAATTCCGCCCGGACGGAGCGCCGTCACGGCATGCGGGACAACCTGCCACGGTTCCGGCAGATCCAGCACCAGACGATCCACCGGGCCATCGTCAATCCCTTCATAAATATTCTTCATCCGCACAACCAGGTTTGACACCGGTCCCATAAATTGAGTGATATTCTCCTGAGCCCGCTTCGCGAAATCCTCCCGGACTTCATACGAAACCACGGTCCCCTTCTCGCCGACCGAACGGAGCAGGGCCATCGTGAGCGATCCGGAGCCGATCCCGGCCTCCAGAACCTTCGCGCCGGGATAGATGTCGGCCCACATCAGAATCAGACCGAGGTCCTTGGGATAGATCACCTGAGCGCCGCGCGGCATCTTGACGACGTATTCGGCCAGCGTGGGACGGAGGGCGATAAAATGAGTGCCACGGGACGTTCGAACCGTAATCCCCTCCGGTTTCCCGATCAGGTCGTCATGGGCCAGCGTCTCGCCGCTGAACTGGAAGACGCCGCCCACGCGGAGCACGACGGTGTATCGCCGGTCCTTATGGCTGACGAGATGGATGCGATCACCGGGACGAAGATCGCTCATGGCGCGGTCTTGACCTTTTCCAGAATGCGGCAATACGAACAGACCGCGGCTGTGGTCGGCTGGCCGCATCGCGTGCAAGACCGGATCGTCTCGTCCTCGCGGGAGAGATCCTCCTGCTTCTGCCGTTCCAGAAAACCGAAATAGAAGGCCTGTTTCGTCCCGGGGGCATCCGTCTCGAGCCGGTTCAAAACCTCCTTGTTCACGAACATCTTCGACCCGACGCTCATCGGGCATTCCTCGATCACATAGTCTATCTTGTTCACGACGGCGTAGGCGGTGATCTCGCGCTCGGCCAGACGGTAAAGCGGCTTCACCTTTTTGACAAATTTCTCATGCGTGGCCTGAAGCGCTGGAAACTGTTTGGCGAGATAGTCCTCCTGCCAACGGAGGACATTTCCCAAAAGGCGGGAGGCCTCATCGTCCAGATTATGGCCCGTCGCCAGAACGTCAAACCCCCGGTCGCACGCAATCTTGTTGAAGTTGTACCGCTTCATCACGCCGCAGGCCGAACAGGGGCTCCGGTCGGTCAGATCGGCCAACTCCAACACGCCGGCGCCCTCTTTTTCTTTGAGGGAATGAAGGATGAGTTCGGCGCCGCGGGATTCGGCGAAGGCGGCCGTTTTTTGATGAGACTGTTCGGAATAGTCGCCGATGCCCTGCTGGATATGGAGGCCGGCGGTGTCGTAGCCCAACCGCATCAGAATGTCCCAGAGCGAGAGGCTGTCCTTACCGCCCGAGACGGCCACCAGAATGCGATCGCCCCGGCCGAACATCGTGTGATCCTTGATCGCACGCTTGACCTGCTCGACGACGTAGTCATTCAGACAGGCGGCACAGACGGAGGTATTGTGCCGGGGCATTTTTAAAACCGCTCTCGCACCGCATCGTCGGCAACGCAATTCAAGAACCTCCGGAGATCACAGGACGGATTTCAACGATATCATCTTCCTTGAGTGCTTCGTCTTCCGTGATCAGCTCATCGCCGCGGAGAACCAGCACGGCTTCCGGCAAAAGGTTCAGTCTTTTTAAGAGCTGGCCGACGGTTCTGGGCCCTTTGATCTCGGTCTCTCGTTTCGGGTGTTGCAGCAGCACATGCATGACGGCATCATACTCCCAAACCGAACCGGTTTTCAACGGTTGACAGAAAACAGGGTTAATGGCACAATCGCATGATGCTGAACCGCGAGACCGTTCTCACCCTTTTGAAAACAAAGATGGGCATCGCCGCTTCAAACGTTGAGATCAGCGCATTGAAAGGCGACGCCTCCAACCGGTTTTACTACCGACTGGAGTACGCGGCCGGGAATCGACCGGCGACGATGATCGTGATGGAACTGGCCGAACCAGAGGCATTCAAGAAATCGGAGGAGGCCGTCTCGGCCGACGCGATCACGGTGGATGAGCTTCCCTACATTAATATACTCAATCATCTCGCCAAGTCGGATGTCGCCGTTCCGAAACTTTTTTTTCATGACCCAGCGGCGGGCCTTCTGTTTTTGGAAGACCTGGGCGATCAGACGCTCGAAGTCGAAATCAATGAGGGCGATGAAGCCTCTCTCCGGCGATACTACCGGCTCGCGATCGATGAGCTGCTAAAGATTCAGGGGCCGGCAACGCGCGACCGGAACCGGAACTGTATCGCCTTCGGCCGGGCCTTCGACATCTCCCTCTTGATGTGGGAATTCGATCACTTTCTGGAATACGGGATCGAGGCCCGAACCGGTGTTGTGATCAAACCGGCCGACCGGGAAACGATCCGTGGAGAGTTTTTAAAAATTTGCGAAACCCTGGCGGCCGAGCTGAAGGTTTTCACGCACCGCGACTACCACAGCCGCAACCTGATGGTCCATTGCAACCGCATCTGGCTCCTGGATTTCCAGGATGCACTGCTGGGACCGTGCGTCTATGATCTGGCCTCGTTGCTGAAAGATTCCTACACCGTTCTTCCAGAATCGCTCGTTGACGAGTTGATTGATTATTATCTAGAGCAGCGTGCAGGGATGATGGGCAACGGAATGAAAATCGCGGATCGCGCGGCTTTCCGGAGGCGTTTCGATCTCATGAGCATACAACGCAACCTGAAGGCGGCCGGGCGGTTCGTCTATATCGATGTCGTTAAAAAGAAAAACCATCTTCTGGCCTATATTCCACAGACGTTGAGATACGTCGGGCGCAATCTGAACCGGCACAATGAATTGAAGAAGCTCAAGGAGGCCCTGCAGCCTTACGTCGAAGAATTGAGGTCAATGCCATGAAGGCGATGATTCTGGCGGCCGGGTTGGGAACACGGCTGCGGCCGCTGACCGACAACCTTCCGAAACCGCTCCTGCCGCTCGAGGGCCGGCCCCTGATTGAGTACACCCTCCTGCTCCTTCGGAAGTACGGCATCACGGACGTCATCATCAATCTGCATTATCAGGGCGAGAAGATCATGCAGGCGCTGGGCGACGGCTCCCGGTGGGGAATGAAGATCCGGTATTCCGAGGAACCCCGTATCCTGGGAACAGCCGGAGGCATTAAAAAAGTCGAGCCGTTATTATTCGGGGAATCGTTTCTCGTCATCAACAGCGACATCCTGGTCGAGATCCATCTGGACCGGCTGATCGAACTTCATCAACGTGAGAAGGCGGCGGCCACGCTGGTTCTGCGGGAGGACCCGGAGGTCGATCGATGGGGGGCGGTCGGGGTGGATCCCCATAACCGGATCCGACAATTCTTGGGCAAACCGGACTGGACGGGCGAACCGCTGTCAAAGAGAATGTTTGCCGGAATTCATGTGATGGATCCTCGTGTCCTGGCCTACATCCCCGGTCAAGGCTTTTCGACCATCGTTGATGTCTATATCGAGATGATACGGAAAGGGGAACGGCTTGTCGGGCAGACGGTCAAGGATTATTGGGTCGATATTGGAACTCCCGAGCGGTATCGTCACGCACAGGAGGATTTGAAACAGCGGAGGGTCGCGACGCCGATCTTCAACGAAGACTAGACTTGGCGCTTTTCCGATTCGGCACCATCGCTCATCTCGATCCGGTTTCTGCCGGCATGTTTGGCCTTGTAAAGGGCGAAATCAGCGCACTTGACGAGGTCGTCCTTGGTGGCCATCAGGGGGTCGGGAAGCCCGGCGATCCCGATGCTGACCGTGATGACCCGGTCCGGAGGCAGGCCTTTGAAGTGATGTGCGGATATGCTCTCGAGAAGCCGCGTCGCCGGCTTGACGGCCTCTTTCGGTTCGGTCTTGGGAAGCAGCAGAACGAATTCCTCACCCCCGTATCGGGCCGCCACTTCGATCATGCGAACGGCGCCTTTCAGAAGCAGGGCGATCTCGGACAAGACGCTGTCCCCGGCCGGATGGCCGTAGGTATCATTGATGCTTTTGAAATGGTCGATATCCAGCATGAGACAGGACAGCGGTTCGTTAAACCGCTTCGCTCGTGAGAATTCCTTGTCCAATAATTCGTTGAAGTGGCGGCGATTGAAAAGCCCGGTACCTGCATCCGTAATCGCCATCTTCTCGACATCTTTTAATTGATTTTCGAGCTGATCTTTCACCCCTCGAAGCTCATCCTCCCGCATCTTGATTCGAAGACAAGCCTGAATCCGGGCCAGCAATTCTTTGTCGCTGAAGGGCTTGGGGACGTAATCGTCCGCGCCGATCTGCAAACCGGCCACCTTGTCTTCCACGGAACCTTTAGCCGTGAGCATAATCACCGGAATGGCATGGGTGGCCTCGTCCCGCTTCAACCACTGGCAGATCTGCCCTCCGGAAAAATCGGGCAAAACCATATCCAGCAGGACCAGATCAATCCGCTGGGTTTTGGCCAGCTTGAAACCCGTTCCCCCATTTTCGGCCATCAACACTTCATAACCGGCGGATTCCACAACGGACCGGGTTTGTTTCGCCTGGAGCGGATTATCTTCGATGATCAGTATGGTCGCCTTCGACATCATGGGCCTCAAGGTTTGCTGGGAACGACGAACTCCGCGGTCGGCTTTGCGATCAAAAATCCCTGGCCGAAGGATACTCCCAGATACGAAAGCATGTCAAGTTCTTCCTGGGTTTCGATCCCTCGGCTTACATTTCAAGCATACTTTATGAAGATTTAGACCGCCGCGATCACCCTCTGGAGTCGGATCGAAACCTCTTTGGCGATCGGTTCCAGTCTGGGATTATCAATCCGGCTGAGCGCGACGATCGGGTTGATCGCCGTCACGACGGTTTTCCCCTGTTCACTCTCGTATACGATCACATTACAGGGGAGGAATAATCCCAGTCCCGTCTCCTGACTAAGAGCCTGATAGGCCAGAGTGGGATTGCAGGCGCCGAGGATTTTGTATTTTTTGAAATCCACGCCCAATTTCTTCTTGAGCGTTTCCTTGACATCGATTTCGGTCAGCACGCCGAAGCCTTCTTTCTTTAACTCCTCCGTCACCTTCGCAATCGCGGCCTCATAAGAATAATCCACGTTCTTTGAGTATCCGTACTCGGGACCCGTTTTCATATTCACCTCCGCTTATTCCTATTGAATGATGGCTTCTTTTTCGTACGAGGGTCGGCCGTTGGATCAGCCGAGCGATATTCTTTCGCAATGTTGACATAGTTTTTTGCGGCCTTCATCATATACGCGCGCTGTTCATCCGAAATCGGCCGTACCGGCCGGCCGGGAATGCCTATCACGAGCGAGTCCGGCGGGACGTCGGTATTTTCAGTCACGACGGCCCCCGCAGCAACCAGGGAACGCTCCCCGATCACCGCACCGTTCAACACGATCGCGCCGATACCGATCATCACGTCATTCTTGACCATGGCGCCGTGTACAATCGCCCCATGGCCGATGGTCACACGGTTTCCAATGATGCAGGGGAAATCGTGACCAACATGGAGAACCGCGCCGTCTTGGACATTTGTTTCCTCGCCGATCACAACCGGGGCGATATCGCCCCGAACCACGGCCGAGAACCAGACGCTCGATGACTTTCCGATCGAGACCTCTCCGACCACGGCAGCCGTTTTTGCGATAAAGACGGACGAATGAATTTTGTGTCGGGACGGTTTTTGTCGGAGCGTCATGGGTCCTCTATCTCATCGAACCGGGCGGTACCATCGGGCCAGCCGCATGGGGGAGACGCCCAGAAAATACAATAGGACGAAAATCTGATTCCGCAGCGTTGCGTACCCGACCCCTTCCCTGTCCCAGCGCCGGGAAGAGACCGTAACCGATTGGGACAGGAACACAACCTTTCCGGCGGCCTTAAGGCGGCGGCCGAATTCGAGATCTTCCAGGAGAGGCCATTCCGGGTAACCGCCCAGCCGTTCGAATACCGACCGACGGACGAAGATTCCCTGATCCCCGTACGGGACCCCGGTCACCCGTGTGCGCAGGTTGGCGATTCTCGCCACCATCCGTAAGTCTGGGCGCAGAGAATCAATCGCCAGACGGAATGCACCGCCCACAACGGCTGGATTCTCGAGTGCGGTTGAAACCGCCGCGGGCGCTCCTTGCGACAGCTGGGCGTCGGCATGCAGGAAGAGCAGAATATCACCGCGGGCTTCGCGTGCGCCCGCGTTCATCTGTCGGCCCCGGCCGGCTTCGGTCATTAAAACCATGTCCAGATGCCGCTTCGCCAGATCCGCGGTGCCGTCCGAACTTCCACCGTCCACGACGATCCGTTCGATCCCCCCCGCCCGAGGCAATGCAGCCAGGGTTTTCTCGATGACCGCCGCTTCATTTAGTGTCGGTATAATGATTGAGAGACGCGGGGGCATTGGTTATAAACACCGCCACTATTTCTTGGTCAGGAACGGCTCCGGGTTTTTGTCAAACCGCTCTTTGCAGCTCTTGGCGCAGAAATAGTAAGTCATCCCTTTATAGACCGACGTTCCCGCCGCTTTTTTCTCGTCCACCATCATTCCGCAAACCGGATCCTTCGCCATGGATTCCTCCTGTTTTGTAAAAAACCGATCATTTTGTTCAAAACTTATTAAGCACCAGTCCCGTGAGAGGTTTGGGATAAAAATAGGTGGATTTCTGGGGCATCCGGTCTCCGGCCAGAACAATATCCCGGACCTGACTAATCTTGGTCGGATTGAGGAAAAAGACCAGGCCGGCCGAACCGCCCTGAACCATCTTGACGGCCGCCTCTTCGTCTTTGACGAACTGAATCAGGCTTTCCTTCTTCGCGGCCGGGTCCGCTATTCCCATCGCTTCTTCCAAAATGGTTCTCTGGAAGATCGAGACATCGAGCCCGTCCAGCGCCTTGGAGCCCGGAGCGGCCGAGGCCGATTTAAGTTTCAATAAATGGAAGGCCTGCTCGCTTTTGGCATACATCCCAAAGACGGTTGCGGACCGGCCCTCTTTTTGCATTTCCTGAAACAGTTCTTTCCGCACCGATGTTTCGGTGGCGTTGTTGAACTCCAGGTGGCTTACCTCAAACGCCTTGTTCAGCCGTTGCTTCAGGGTTTTCAGGTCGCACGGCAGCGGGTTCATGATGACGCGGTGAATCGGCAGCAATGCAATTCCGGCGTCATCCATGTTGGAGCAGAAGACAAAGGTGGAGTCAAAGGGCTGGGGTCCCGTCGGATGATTGCGTTCACGCATCTCGTTTCTGAAGTTCAAAGCCGTTTCATACCGGTGATGGCCGTCCGCAATGAAAAGCGGTTGTTCCTTCAATGAGTCGGAGACGGCGGTCAGCACCGGCGGCGCAAAGATTCTCCAAAGCCGGTGGCGGACCTCCTCCTCACCCACAAAGCTCACAAGCGGATGGACCTCGTCCACCGACCGTTCCATTTGGGTCATGATCGCCCCGGCGGGGTCGGAATAAAGCATGAAGATCGGGCTGGTGTTGGCATGGCAGGCATGCATGAGGCGAAGACGGTCCTGCTTGGCTTTTGGAAACGTAAATTCGTGCGGGAAGATTTTCCCCTTTCCGATCTCTTGCAGTTCGACCAGCGTGAAAAATCCCTTGAGCGCCTTCTTTTCCTTGTTGGGCAGAACGTAATCCAGCTTGTACAGATACAGCGACGGCTCCGGATCCCTTTCGAGCACGCCCTGCTTGATCCAGTCTTTCAAGAAAGCCGCGGCCCGGGTGTAGCGGTTGTTCGTGGGAGCATCGTCGGGGTTATCCTGACCCAATTCCACCCGAACGATGTTGTTCTCATGGTTGTGGTAATAGCGATCCTGTGCCTGCGGATTGATCACGTCATAAGGCGGACAAACCACCTTTCTCAGATCCTTAATCCTGTTGGGGTTATAACGCATGCCCTGGAACGGATGCAAAATGGCCATTGGAACTCCTTATTAAATTAATGGAGGGAATAGGCAACAGTTCGAAGGATCAGTGATCGCGTGAAACCACGTAATCGGCAACCACCTGCAGCGCCGTTTTGTGGACAGAAGGTTCGAATGGGGTGAGAAAACCCTTGGCTTTCTCGATATACTCCCGGGCCATTGAAAACGCATACTCGATCGAGCCATGACGGTACATCAATTCCAAAACCTGACTAAACTCTTTTTCCGAGGAATCGTTCAATCCAAAGGTGCGGGTCACTCTTTCCTTGTCTTCTTGGGAACAGTTCCTCAACAAATGGATCAAGGGGAGGGTCACTTTTCCTTCTCTCAGATCCGCTCCGAGCGTTTTGCCCAACCGTTGCTTCTGGGCGTTATAATCCAGCGTGTCATCGGCCACTTGAAAGGCGATTCCGAGATTCTGCCCGAATTGAAAGAGACATTCCTTCTGTTCATGGGAACCGCCGCTGACGATCCCTCCCAACTGACAGGAAACCGCGATCAGGCTGGCTGTTTTCTGTTGAATGATCCGCAGATAGTCCGCTTCCTGGATTCCAAAGTCGCTGTTGTGGGCATGCTGGACCATCTCCCCCTCGATCATTTGACAACATGCTTTTTGCAAAACAAGATTGACCTCTTGGCGGTTGAGCGTGAGGCCCCGCGCAACGGCCGCGGCATAGAGGTAGTCGCCGACCAGGATGCTCGCGTGATTTCCCCACAACGTCCGAACCGTTTTTTTCCCTCGGCGAAGGTTGCCCTCATCAATCACATCGTCGTGCAACAGCGTTGCGGTATGAATATATTCTACGATGGCGGCCAGCAGGATATGATCTTCACCCGGAGACGGGCAGAGTTTTGAGGACAGAACCATCAGAAGCGGACGGATGCGCTTGCCGCCGCTGTTCAGAATATATTGGGCCACCTGATTGATCAACGGCACGTCCGAAACCAGGTCCTTCTGGATCTGTGCCTCGACCTTCAAAAGGTCCGGACGGCATTGTTCCCATATCTCTTGAATAGTTGGAAAAGATGAAGTTTTTGAAGATTGGAGCATACGCCGATAGTAGGCCAGGGGTGATAATTTGTCAAGGCAAAATTAGAATGATCGGTCGCTTTTCTTGACATCTTGTTTGACGCCTGCGTATGATGCGCTCATGGAGATGTGGCAGCAAGAAACGGCCTTGAAAGGCCGGTGCGTTACCTTATCTCGTCGGCCAGACCGGAATGAATTTGGAAACCACGGCAATGGTCGAGAACCGAGCCATGAAAAGCTCTCCCAATTACCCCGATGTCGTCCCGAAGCAGGCAATCATCCGGACACAAAAAGGCCGGATTCATGACCGCGAAGCGTACTGGGTCGTCAAGGCTTATCTCCCCGATACCGTCATCGTCGAGGCCGCATTCGAGTTCCACGATCTTGCGGCCGAACCTCTGTTGGAGATCAACCGCGATCTTCTCCTGGAATGTCGCCGCATTCTGAACGAATTCCATTGCAACCCGGAGTTTGACGAGGAGTACAGCGTCTACTGCATATCGGATTATCAAGGGGATCCCAAAATATTTCTGGCGCTCCACGGCGGACGAATCGCCTCGCTCTTGAAAAAAGAACGCCTCCCGTTTGATGAAGAAGAGATCAAGGCGACCCTCGGATCCAATCTCAAATACGGCAAGGACGATCTGACCGTCCTGGATTGGGACGGGGCTTTTATTTTTGATCCGCAGGGGGACTTTGACGCGAACATCGAACTGTTCGAGATCACCAATCTTCAACTCCTGAAATCCCGAATGCTCGATGAGGAGTTGGATGGGCGGC
>JACQFA010000080.1 GCA_016200255.1 Nitrospirota bacterium
AAGACCTGATAGCATTAACAGGCGATGGAAAGAGATCCCTCCCTGGGAGGCTCCAACAAAGGCTATAATGGCCTTTGCAAATTGTGGCTATCCACCCAAAGGAGGGATCACGATGCGATTATATGTTGGAATGGATCTGCATTCAACTAATTGTTACACCGGGATCATAGACGAGACGTCCCGGGTGGTTTTTGATCGCAAGCTGCCGAATGACCGGCAACGGATTCTTTCGGTGCTGGCGCCGTACAAAGAACACGTAGCGGGCCTGGCGGTGGAATCGACCTACAACTGGTACTGGTTGGTCGATGCCTTGATGGCGGAAGGGTATCCGGTGCATTTAGCGAATCCGGCCGCGATGAAGCAATACCAAGGCATCAAGCATTTGGATGATCGGCATGATGCCTTCTGGCTGGCCAAACTCCTGAAGTTAGGGATTCTGCCGACGGGCTATATTTATCCGCGGGAGAGTCGGGGGCTGCGCGATCTACTCCGGCAGCGAAGCCGCTTCGTGGTTCAAAGAACATCGATGAAGCACACCTTGCAACAGATTTACAGCAACCATACGGGCGGTCCGCTCAACAACAACGCGATCCCCCAACTGGATGCGGAGGCGATCCGAGCCGCTCTGGTCGAAGACGATCCATCGTATATCGGGGTGAGGCTTCTGGACGCGATCGGGGATCTGGACCGACAGATCACAGCCATCGAGCAGTATGTCTTAAAGAAGGTCCAGGGAACAGCGCCCTACTCGACCTTAACCACGGTTCCCGGTATCGGCGTCGTTCTGGGACTGACCATTGCGCTTGAGACCGGGCCGATTGAGCGGTTTGCCTCGGCCGGCCATTACGCCTCCTACTGTCGATGTGTTCCCACGGCTTATTGGAGTAATGGGAAACAGAAGGGATCGGGGAATCCGAAAAACGGGAACAAGTATTTGTCCTGGGCGTTTGCGGAAGCGGCCAACTTCGCGATACGGTACTTCAAACCGGCCAAAGCCTTCTATCAACGCAAATGCGCCCAAACAAATCCTCCGGTCGCGTATCGAGCCCTGTCCAACAAACTGGCCAAGGCCTGCTATTTTATGATGCGGGACCAGGTCCCCTTCGATGTCCAACGGTTGTTTGGAGGAGAAACAAGCAGGGTTGAGACCGCCGAACCCGGACAGGGGTTGGTGAAAAGCCACAAGATCTGATTGGGGGCGGCTTCACCCTAACTAAAATTAGGGATCACTGCATGATCTGCCCAGGCCCACAGCCAAAAGGGGTTGGCCCCGTCCGGATTCTTCGGGCGGGAGCTTGATCATCATTTGAATGGATAGGGTCTGGAACCGAAGGATTTCTGGGATCGCCCGTCGGCGGTCCGGGCCGAAGAACAGAGGGTATTTCTTGCGGCTAGATCCAGATGGGTGACTGAAGCAGATCATCGTCTCGATGACCTGACTTCAAACCACTGAAACCACGGGTGCAGAATCACGATGGGATCCCGTATATGGATCGAATGCCCTGTTTGTAAAACTTAACAACAGGGAGGGATGCATTTTTCCCTCTTGACAGCACCTGTTAATGGGTGACCCGTGTGGACATCGTCGGGATCACCCTGTATCCCTGGCTCGACTTCGCCGCGGCGGCCTCCGTTCCGGCCGATTATCTCGATCCCCTGCTGGCCAGGATCGGCTCCAAGCCGATCGCCATTACGGAAACCGGCTGGCCCGCCGAGAACCTGGGCGGTCTGAATCCTCCCTGGGAAACGACGGAGTCGGCCCAGGCGACTTACCTCACACAGCTTTCCGGGATGCTCGGCGGCAAGCCGATCCGGATGGTCAACTGGCTCTTCCTTCATGCGATGCAGGACCCCGGAGGAAGCCCGACGGAATGGAAGCTCTTCGGAAGCGTCTCGGTTCGTGACGCCTCAGGGAATCCGAGAACGGTCTACGATCCCTGGCTGGCCTTCTCTCCTTAGGCCGGTTGTTTTGAGGATTCGGGAATGTTATAATTGGCCCCGTTTTCCGGTATTTGTTCGGTCGTCTTCATAAAATATAAGGCAGACTGAAGTGGCACGGAGAAGTCTCGAATGAACAGCATGTTTTCAGACCGCATCTCGGATGTGCCGAGGTCGTTTATTCGCGAAATACTTAAGGTGGCGATAGACCCGTCCGTCATCTCGTTCGCCGGAGGGCTGCCGAACAGGAATCTCTTCCCCGTGGAAGAACTCCGAGCCGCCTCAAACAAAGTGTTCGAGTCCGCCGGAAGAGAGGCGCTGCAATATGCCAACTCGGAGGGGGATGCCAAACTCAGGGAATCCGTCTCGGCGAGATACCGGGAGAGACAGGGCCTTGAAATCCCCGCCGAGAACATACTCATCACAAGCGGATCCCAGCAAGGACTCGATCTGCTGGGTAAAATCTTCCTGAATGAAGGGGATGACGTCATCATTGAGGAACCGGGATACCTGGGCGCCATTCAGGCCTTCTCGGTCTACCGGGCGGTCTTCAATCCCGTTCCTCTCACCGAAAGCGGCCTGGATATTGAGCGTCTCAAGCAGGTGCTTTCGATCAAGTCGACCAAGCTGATCTATACCGTGCCCAACTTCCAGAATCCCACGGGGATTACGTGCCCTGAAGCGAACCGGCAGGCCATCGCAGAGGTGATGCGGGGGCGGAACGTCCTGCTGATTGAGGATGACCCTTATAGGGAGTTGCGATTCACCGGAACCCCCAAGGAGTCTTTCTATAAGACACGGCCTGAGAATACCGTGCTCCTGGGCTCGTTCTCCAAGATCATCGCTCCGGGTTTGCGCATCGGCTGGATCGCGGCTTCGGACCGTATCATGGAAAAGCTGATCGTGGCCAAACAGGCTTCCGATCTACATACCAATCACCTGACTCAAAGGGTTCTCTATCAGTACCTGACGGACAACGACCTGGATGCCCATATCAAGAGCATCATACGCGTATACGACCGGCAACGCCTGGCCATGCTCCGGTGCATCAAGGAATATCTGCCTCCCGACGTGGCGCATACGAATCCCGAAGGCGGAATGTTTCTGTGGCTGACCCTGCCCGATGGAGTCTCCTCCATGGATCTGTTCAATCTGGCGATCCAGGACAAGGTCGCCTTCGTGCCGGGCAATCCCTTCTATGTGGATGCGCGCAAGGCCAATACCTTGAGACTCAATTTCTCCTGCGTCGATGAGGATGCCATACAATCAGGCATGAAGCGGCTGGGCAGATCCGCAAGGAAGTTGCTCGACCGGAATCTTGCATAGAAAATGTAAAAAGCAATTGGCAGATGAAACTTTCTTCCTTGATTGCTGTAGGTGGTATCATTTTGCTACC
>JACQFA010000081.1 GCA_016200255.1 Nitrospirota bacterium
ATAAAGCACGGTCTTGATCCGCGCAATTTCGCGCCGCGCCATTTTGATTCTCTGTGGATTTTCAATCTGGCCGC
The DNA here is from genome assembly GCA_016200255.1 of Nitrospirota bacterium. Lineage (GTDB taxonomy): Bacteria > Nitrospirota > Nitrospiria > JACQBZ01 > JACQBZ01 > JACQFA01. The sequence goes on from JACQFA010000081.1 coordinate 75, forward strand.
TTAACACCTGGTAGCGGAGATTGAACAGCTCTTTTCGGAGCTCCTTTTCCTTCAGAACAAGTTCGTCTATCGTCAGATTACGAATTTCCTGAAGTTCCATCAGAATTTCCCCCGTGCAACCAATTGGGTGGCCACCGGAAGTTTGTACGCGGCCAGCCGAAAGGCTTCTTCGGCGACTTCTCGGGTAACGCCGTCCATCTCATAGATGATCCGACCCGGTCGAACCGAAGCGACCCACAATTCCGGATTCCCTTTTCCTTTTCCCATCCGCGTCTCGGCCGGTTTCTTGGTGATCGGTTTGTCCGGAAACACCCGGGTCCAGATCTTTCCGCCCCGCTTGATAAATCGGGTCATCGCGATACGCGCGGCCTCCAACTGGCGGGCGGTGATCCAGGCCGGCTCAAGAACTTTGAGCCCGAACTCGCCGAATGACAGCTCCGAACCCCGATAGGCCTTGCCAAACCGCCGGCCCTTGTGCATCTTCCTGAACTTAACTTTTTTAGGACTCAGCATTATCGTCGCTCCGAGGAAAGATCCAGCCGGCCTTCCTGCTTTTCCGGCAGGGTCGGCAACATCTCGCCTTTATAGATCAAGACCTTTACTCCGATCCGACCGAAAGTGGTCTTGGCTTCGGCCAGTCCGTAATCAATATCGGCCCTCAGAGTGTGCAGAGGCACGCGGCCTTCACGGTACCATTCCGTCCGGGCAATTTCAGACCCGCCCAACCGTCCCGCGCAGGTGATCTTGATTCCCTGGGCGCCCAACCGCAGCGCGGCTTGGACGCTTTTTTTCATGGCCCGCCTGAAAGCAATCCGTTTTTCCAATTGAACGGCGATATTCTCGGCCACCAACTGGGCATCCACTTCGGGCTTCCGGATCTCCTTGATGTTGATATAAACCTGGCGCGCGGTCTTGGTTTCAAGTTCCGATTTTAATTTATCCACCTCGGCCCCTTTTCGCCCGATAATGATTCCGGGACGCGCCGTATGGATATTGATCTTGACCTGATTGCCGGAACGCTCAATCTCAATCTTGGACACGCCCGCATGAGCCAGCTTTTCCTTGACCATTTTTCGTATCTTAAGATCCTCATGCAGCAGCTTGGCATAATCCTTCTCGGCATACCAGCGCGAGTTCCATGTTTTGATGTAACCCAGACGAAACCCGATCGGATGAACCTTTTGTCCCACGCGTTTCCTTTCGCTATTTTGTCAATGACGGTTTTTTAGTTTTCACCGAGGCCGTCGCTTTTCTGGACTTGCCGCCCGTTTTCGGCGCGACCACCACGGTGATGTGGCTGGTTCGCTTCTTGATCGGATTGGCCCGGCCCATCGAACGCGGGCTGAACCGCTTCAGAACCGGTCCACCGTCCACAAAAACCCGCGTAACCCAAAGATCATCCGGATCACCGATCTCCAGGTTTTCGGCGTTGGCCACGGCCGACTTCAGGACTTTCTCGATGACGCGCGAGGCTGACCTCGGCGTGAACTTCAGAATATTCAACGCCTCGCCCACCTGGTGTCCGCGGATCAAGTCCACGACCAGCCGTGCCTTGCGCGGCGCCACCCTTACAAATTTCAAGATCGCCTTTGCTTCCGTCGCCATACATCCTTCCCACTCTTCAAATGGAGGTTCGATCAAACAGGATTATTTCAACGCCGTCGTCTTTTCCGTTCTCGCCTGTCCGTGTCCCTTAAAGAACCGGGTCGGCGCGAACTCGCCCAGTTTGTGACCGACCATGTTTTCCGTGACATAAACCGGGATGAATTTTTTGCCGTTGTGAACCGCCAGCGTGTGGCCGATCATCTCCGGGATGATGGTCGAGCGCCGGGCCCAGGTCTTGATGATCTTTTTGTCGTTCGCCTCATTCAAGGCCCCGATCTTCTCCATTAACTTTGCATCAACAAAAGGCCCTTTTTTAACAGACCGCGGCACCGTTTCTCTCCTTTAATTTATTCGCTTGATAATAAATCGATTGGTATCTTTCCGTTTCCGCGTTTTATATCCCTTGGTGGGCATCCCCCAGGGCGAAACGGGGTGCGGATTTCCCTGCCCGGACTTTCCCTCGCCGCCTCCATGCGGATGATCGACCGGATTCATCGCCAAACCCCGGACGATCGGCCGACGCCCCATCCAACGCGCGCGCCCGGCTTTTCCAATCGAGATATTCTCATGGTCAAGATTTCCGACCTGTCCGACCGTGGCGATGCAGCGCGCATGGATCTTCCGCAACTCGCCCGAACCCAGCCGGATTAAAACATAGTCCGCTTCCCGACCCATGATCTGAGCCACGGCCCCGGCGCTGCGGGCCAGCTGCCCCCCCTTGCCGGGCTTCAGTTCCAGGTTATGGACCTGGGTACCCACGGGAATGAGCCCCAGAGGCAGAGCGTTTCCGGGTTTGATTTCGGCCTCACTGCTCGACAGGACAGGATCCCCAACGCCGATGCCCACGGGAGCAAGAATGTATCGTTTTTCGCCGTCCGCATACTGGAGCAGTGCGATACGCGACGAACGATTCGGATCATATTCGATCGCGATGACCTTCGCCTGGATATTGACCTTGTCGCGCTTGAAATCAATGATCCGATAAGCCCGCTTATGACCGCCGCCGTGATGCCGGACGGTCATTTTCCCGCAGTTGTTTCTTCCGCCGGATTGAAGACGGTTCGTCACAAGACGCTTCTCGGGCCGGGTCTTCGTAATTTCCTCGAAGGTATGACCGGTCATGGCCCGCCGGCCCGGAGAGGTCGGTTTGTACTGTTTGATCGCCATAGGATTACCTTAACTCCTGACTAAACTCCCTCGAACAATTCGAGCTTTTCGCCTTTTTTTATGGTCAGAATGGCTTTTTTGAGATCCGATCGTTTTCCTTCATACCGTCCCAAACGTTTGCGCTTGCCCTTTGTATTGATGATATTGACCGAATCAATCTTGACTTTTAAGACCTCTTCGGCCGCCCGCTTGATCTCGATCTTGTTGGATCGCGGGTTCACCAAAAAACAGATCTTGTTTTGTTGTTCCTTGAGTTGGGTCATCTTCTCGGTCAAAAGCGGGCGGATCAGAATCTCGTGAGCGTCCCTGCTCATGACCAAACCTCCTGAAGCTTTGACAGCGCTGCCTGCGGAATCAGCACACGCCGGGCGCAGACCAGGTCGTAAACGTTCAATCCCTGGACCGACAATAGCTTGACGGACGGGATATTTCGAAGAGCCCGACTCAACTTTTCATCCATCTCCAAACCGACAATCACGGTCCGGTCCATCGCCTCGAGCTTTTTTAGAATTTGCGCGATCTGTTTCGTCTTGGCTTCTCCCACTTCCAGGCGATCCACAACCAAAACGGATCCATCCTGTACCTTGGCTGTCAGAACCCCTCGAAGGGCCGCGCGATATTTTTTCCGGGGAAAGGCATATCCATAGTCCCGGGGCGTCGGTCCAAAAATCGTCCCCCCTCCGCGCCAAATCGGCGAACGGTTGGAACCGGCCCTCGCACGACCCGTGCCTTTCTGGCGCCACGGCTTTTTCCCGCCGCCACGGACCATGCCGCGCGTCTTGGTCGCGGCCGTGCCCTGACGCATACAAGCCTGTTGCATCACCACCGCCTCATGAATCAACGGCTTGTTGATTTCGGCAGCGAAAAGATGATCATCCAGGTCCACGGTGCCGACCTTTTCCTTGCTCAAATTCACCACATCAACGGTTGGCATTTTTTAATCTTCCACCTATTTACGATTAGACCGCTTGATCAACAACATGGCCCCACGATACCCGGGAACGGCTCCCTTCACAAAAAGGAGGTTCTCGTCTTTCCATACTTCGACGACTTCCAGACCGATTACCGTCACCTGTTCGGCCCCCATATGCGCCGGAAGCCGCTTGTTTTTCCGGACGCGAGACGGCCAGGAACTGCTGCCGATCGAGCCGGGCTCACGGTGAAACATCGAACCATGGGTTTCAGGGCCGCCCGCAAAATGATGCAGCTTTACGACGCCCGCGAAACCCTTTCCCTTCGAAATGCCGGTCACATCGACACGATCGCCCTTTTGGAACTGATCCGCACCCACCACGGCGCCGATTTCCAGCGCCTTCAGATCGCCCTTCACTTCGCGCAGGTGTTTCGCAAAGGGAACATTGGCCTTCTTTAAATGTCCCCGCTCCGCCTTACTCAGTTTCTTTTCGGGAACCTCCTGGAACGAAAGCTGGACCGCATCGTATCCGTCCCGGTCCTTCATCTTTTTTTGCACGACGCGGCATGGACCGGCCACGATCACGGTCACCGGCACGACCTTGCCGTTCTCGATATAAACCTGGCTCATGCCCAATTTCTGCCCGATCAGTCCCTGAACCGTCATGTTTTAATCTCCACATCCACGCCGGCCGACAGATTTAATTTCATCAAGGCATCCATGGTATCCTGCGTCGGCTCCAAGATGTCGATCAGGCGTTTATGAGTCCGGATCTCAAACTGCTCGCGTGATTTTTTATCAACGTGAGGCGACCGCAGCACCGTGAATTTATTGATGACCGTCGGCAACGGGATCGGTCCCGATATCTTCGCTCCCGTGCGTTTGACCGTTTCCACAATCTCCACGACGGATTGATCCAGAACACGGTAATCAAACCCTTTTAACCTGATTCGAATTCTCTGATCGATCATCACAGCTCCCTTACGCGATCACTTCGCTGATCACGCCGGCGCCGACGGTTCGGCCGCCTTCCCGGATCGCAAACCGCAATTCCTTCTCCATCGCGATCGGCATGATCAATTCCACGTCCATCCGCACATTATCCCCCGGCATCACCATCTC
>JACQFA010000086.1 GCA_016200255.1 Nitrospirota bacterium
CGCACTCGGCGGTTTGCAGCCGATGTGTGGAGGGGGCGACGCGAGCCCCTATAAACGATAAAGGGTTGACTTATGGCGACTGAAATCGTAATCAACGCGGCCCGCGAGGAAACCCGCGTGGCCGTTCTGGAAAACCGGGTGCTGACGGAACTCTATATTGACCGCCGCAAAGACCAGGGAATTGTCGGAAACGTCTACAAAGGCCGTGTCGTGAAGGTCCTTCCCGGCATGCAGGCCGCCTTTGTGGATATCGGGCAGGAAAAAGCGGCCTTCCTCTACGTGGACGACATCACCACTCACATGGACGACTATTCCCGGTTTCTGGAAGAAGAGGATGAAAAAACGGAGGAGGCCGCGGAGCCTCCCGATGGAGCCGAGGAAACGGCGTCGGGCGATGCGACACTGACCGAACCGCCGGTGGCCGCGCCGTCCGATGCAGTCGGGGAAGGGGGCGCGGAACCATCGGTCGCTGAAGTGAGCCCCGATCGCGAAGCCCCAGAAACCGAAACGCGGCCGCCGTCGCGGCCGAAGCCCAGGCGGGCCGGGAACCGGGCCATCGAAGAACTGCTTCAGGAGGGCCAGGAGATCATGGTCCAGGTGACGAAGGAGCCGATGGGAACCAAGGGCCCCCGCGTAACGATGTACATCTCCCTGCCGGGCCGGTATCTGGTCTTCATGCCGAACGTCAATCATGTCGGGGTTTCCCGGCGGATCGGGAGGGACGATGAACGCGGACGGCTCAAGGACCTGATCTACCGGCTCCGAAAACCCGGAACCGGATACATCGTCCGAACGGTCAGCGAAGGGATGACGGAAGACGAAGTGAAGGCCGACATGGCCTTTCTGGAACTGGTCTGGATGAACACCCTTAAGAAAAAGGAAACGTCGTCGGCGCCGGCCCTGCTCCACAACGATCTCGACCTGATCTTCCGTACGATCCGGGACCTCTTCACGCACAAGGTGGACCGATTGATCGTGGATGCAAAGGCGGAATACGAACGGATCAGGGAGTTCGTCAACACCTTCATGCCCAATCTCAGTTCGCGCGTCGAACTGCACGACCGGGAGGAGCCGCTGTTCGACCATCTGGAGATCGAACTGGAAATCTCGAAGGCGCTCGGCCGCAAGGTCTGGCTCAAGTCGGGCGGGTACATCGTGATCGATCACACCGAGGCCCTCACCGTGGTCGACGTTAACACCGGCCGGTTCGTGGGCAAACGGCATCTGGAGGACACGATCTTGAAGACCAACCTGGAAGCGGTCAAGGAGATCGCCTACCAGCTGCGGCTTCGGAATATCGGCGGGCTGATCGTGATTGATTTTATCGACATGGAACGGGAGCGGAATCGCGAGAAGGTCTACAACCTGTTCCAGGAGGCTTTAAGCAAGGACCGGGCGAAGAGCCGGATCCTGCGCATCTCGGAGCTCGGTCTGGTCGAGATGTCGCGCGAGCGCACACGCGAGGATCTGCTGCGGATACTGTGCGAGCCCTGCAGTTATTGCGAGGGCCGGAGCTACACCAAATCGGCTGCCACGGTATGCTACGAGCTGTTCCGCGAGATTCGAAAGATCGGCAGCTCCCCCAAAAGCAAGAAGGTGATCATCGGCGTTCACCCCGACGTGGCCAATCTTCTCTATGACGAGGAACGCCAGAGCATCGATGAATTGGAACGGGAGTTCCACAAAAAGGTGATCATCAAGGCCGATTCGAATTTACACATCGAACAGTACGACATTACGACGCTGTAGAAAACGTGACCCAGACCGTCATCATTTGGATTCACCTGGTCGCCGCGATCGCCTGGATCGGCGGCCTTCTTTTTCACCGGCTGGTGTTGCGGCCGGCGATCGGACGCGTCTCCTTGCCGGGTAAGGGCCAGGAAGTTTTAACCGGCATTCTATCCCGCATCGAAGCGCGTTTTAAAACGCTTCGGTGGCTCAGTCTCGCGACGCTCCTGGTGACGGGCATCGTCAACCTGCTCAACGAAGGCGGATCGGCCCGCATGGAGTCCGCCTGGGGCGCGGTTCTGATGCTCAAACTGTTTTTCGTACTGATCGTGATCGGCCTCACGGCGATCCACGACGTCGGCATGGCCGCCCCGGCCGACGCCTCATCCGAACCGGGCCGTGCATCGGTCTGGATCGGCGACACCATCCTCGCCCTCGGCCTCGTCATCGTCCTGATCGCGGCCTATCTCGTCCAGTCGTAATGTGATCCGGACTCATGCAGCACACCCCGCAAATTCCAAAGTCAACATAATAATTTTGTTCGGGAGATCGAGGTTGATAAGTATGGTCTGGCACTCACGTATCCTGGCCTCTTCAAGAGAACGTAAACAAAAGAATTATGCCAAAACTTTTTGAGTGCATGACAAAAGGGGAGTAAGTCACCCAAGTTCTCTTATCCTTTTCAGAAGGAAATTTCTTTCCGCCGTAGTCCGAACGAGTTTCAGTGCAGATTGATAGTAATCCGCTGCCTTTTCCTTTTCCCCCAATTGAAACTGAATTTCGCCTGCAACCGCCGGATACATATAGTAGCTGAGCCCTTCAAGAGCTTTCGCGGCCCAATTCAACTCACGTAGCGCCTCATGTGCACCCTTCCCCATGAGGGTCGCCGCGATTCTATTGAGGGTCACGACAGGCGATGGCGAGAGTTTCTCAAGAAGCTCGTAGTAAGAAAGAATCTGTGCCCAATCCGTTTGCTCCCAGCTCGGGGCAAATGCATGGCAGGCCGCGATTCCAGCCTCAAGATGGTATTTTGAAAGCTGATCTTCCTGCATGGATAGAGAAAAGTACCGTGCTCCTTCGCGTAAAAACTCTTTATCCCATAGCACCCGATCCTGATCCTTTAGAAGAAGGATGTTTCCGTCAGAGTCGGTTCTCGTCTTGATCCGCGCCCGATGGAAGAGAAACAAGGCCATCAGAGCGTAGATGGTTGGGGTTTTGCCGAGCCTGTGTTGAGTCAGTTTTCTCGTAAGATCAATTGCTTCATCGCATAGCTCTTCACGCACGAGATGATCGCCCTCAGAAACGCTGTAACCTTCATTGAAAAGTAGATAGAGACCCATTGCCACAGAGCCAAGCCTTTCGGGCAGGTCGCTTGCGCGCGGGAGTTCTAACTCAACACCTTCCGTTCGTATCTTTTGCTTTGCTCGGACCAGACGCTGCTCGATCGTTTCCTCCTTGGCAAGAAAGGCTCTGGCGATTTCAGTGACGCTGAACCCACATGCGGTCTTTAGCAACAAGGCCACCTGGCTCTTTATGGGCAGGACCGGATGACAGCAGAGAAAGAGCATTCTAATGTCGTCATCGGTGACTTCATCCGCAAGATAGATGCCGGGCTCCTCTGCCTGCACGCCCACGATCTCGTCTGAGATGGGCTCGCTACCTTTTTGGTGTCGCATCTCATCGATCAAGAGGTTGTGTGCGGCACGGATGATCCAATTCAACGGTTGCTCAGGAGTCCCTTTGATCGGCCAAAGTTGGATCGCCTTAACGAAAGCTTCCTGTATGGCGGATTCAATGCCGTCCAGATGATCAGGGCCAAACTTGCGTAAAAGGGCGCTTGCGATCTTCGCGTATTGCTCTCGGAACAGATCGTCAAAGAATGCTAGATTGGGAGAGGTGGCGCCCATTTGTTATAAATACCATTAAAGTCAAAAATTTACAAGAAGCAACCCAGGTTAAAAAAATTTTTCCAACCTTGTCGATTTTTGTCTCTCTCATCCGTCCTTGGTTCAAGAGGGAATGAAAAACCAACTTAACTAAAAAGGAGACCACTATGGCGCAATTTATGCTCTTGATTCGTAACGAAGGGGCCGACTTTTCAAAATACTCAGCGAAGGACTTCGACCAGCTGATGAAAAGCTTCCAGAGTTGGACTCAGAAGATCATGAAAGAAGGTAAGTTTCTGGCAGGTGAAAAACTCGCCAAGGATTTGGGCAAGTCGCTCAAAGTCAAACGTGACGAGATCGTAATTGATGGCCCCTATGCTGATAGCAAAGATGCGATCGGGGGATTTTACATCATCAAGGCCAAGGGTATGAATGAGGCTTTAGAAATCGGCAGAGAGTGCCCCTGCCTTTCCTATGGCGGGAGCCTCGAAGTCCGAGAAGTCGAAGAAATGGACCGATAGTACGTCGATGAAACTGACTTTGAAGAGAGAGTCATGATCCTAGTAATCGGTGGAACTGGAAAAGCGGGACGCGAAGTTGTGAGACAACTAGCCGAAATAGAAGTCCTCACGCGGGTCTTGGTGCGGAACCCGAAGACAGCCCATGAGGTAAAAGAACTTGGCTTGGAAGCAGTAGAGGGTGATTTGACCAACGTCGCTGGCATTGAAGCCGCCTTGAGGGGCATCGAAAAGGTCTTTATCTTGGTTCCACCCAGCCAGAACGAAGCAGAACTTAAAAGCAGCATCATCAACGCAGCCAAAAAAATGGGCGTTAAGCATGTGGTAATGCTTTCAGGAGCGGGGGCTACCCATGACTCTCCAATCTCTCAGGCTAGGCAGCACGCGAAAGCCGACGACTACTTGAGGGCGTCGAACCTTCCTTTCACGATCCTTCGGCCATATTTTTTCATGCAAAACTTTCTTGCTCAGGCAGAAATAATCAAGTCCCAGGGAGCTATATACGGCAACTACAAAGACGGTAGACTTGCGATGGTGGACACGCGAGATATCGCGGCAGTGGCACGTGCTTGTTTGACGGAAGACGGCCACGAGGGTCGGATTTACATCATTACCGGAGGAGAGCCCATTGCTCACGCGGAAGTCGCCGAAAAACTTTCACGTGTGCTTGGGAGAAAAATCAAATACATGGATCTTTCTTCTGAACAGCTGGTCGAAGGCTTGACTAGCATGGGCTACCCCGAGTGGCTTGCAAACGATCTGGCTCGGCTTGGCGAGAACATCGCGACAGGTCAGTTTGCCAGTAAAACGGATGTAGTGGAAAAGATCGCCAAGAAAAACCCCTTCACATTTGACCAGTTCGTCAAAGACAACGCTTCCACGTTTTCCTAATGCCGCAGTGGCAGCTTCCGAGGGATCTTAAAGTTACTGACGACAACTAAATGCTAAAACGTAATAGGGTCATAATGGGTTCAAGTATCCTTTTTGTCTTTTTAATTTCTGGATCACCGACTTTTTCTCGCGACGCCGCAGAACCGGTGACGGATGTCTCTCAGGTTGCCTTCACGGCCACCGGGGCTTCGGTCTTTTCTTTGATTTCCTGAAGAAGGTGTTTGTGAGAGGAAGAACCAACGACCTCTTTGACTCTCGCGAGGTCGGCGGGCTGGTGGGGCAGGATGAATTTTTCCTTCACCTGAAGGAGCCGCAGCAGCGACTGGTCGAGCCGGGCCTCGCTGATCCGTTTTTTCTTCACGGCATTCGCCACGGCCTCGATCGCTTCAAACTGCTTGTCTTCGTCGTGACAGATTAAAATGAGATCCACGCCGGCCTCGATCGCTTTGACGGCGGCCTCGCCCGGACCGCGCCGATCCGAGATCGCGGCCATCTCGAGATCATCCGTGATCACGACTCCCTTGAAACCCAGGCCCTCCCGAAGCAGTCCGGTGATGATCCTCTTGGACAAGGTGGCCGGCTCGTCCGGGTCCAGCGCGGGATAGAGCACATGCGCCGTCATGATCGAGGCCAGACCGTTCTGGATCGTGTGAAGAAACGGCCGCAGTTCCACCTCGCGGATCCGCCGGAGATCGTGCGCGACGCGGGGAAGCTCCTTGTGCGAATCGGCGCCCGCGTCCCCGTGGCCCGGAAAATGTTTCCCGCAGGCGATCACGTTGTTGTCCTGAAAACCCGCAATCAGGGTCAGTCCCAGCGTGCTGACCAGCGTGGCGCTCGCGCCGAACGCGCGGTCCCCGATGACCGGATTGGCCGGGTTCGTGTTGACGTCCAGCACCGGCGACAGATTCATATTGATGCCGACCGCCCGCAGTTCTTTCGCCATCGCCTCGGCCACGCGATAGACCAACGGCGGCGACTGGCAGGCCGCAAGTTTTGCGCCGCCCGGAAAGATCGTAAAACCCTTCGGCAGACGCGAGACCCGTCCGCCCTCCTGATCGATCGAGATCAACAACGGCATTTTTTGCGATTGGGCTTGAAGGGCATTGCAGAGCTTGGCGGTCTGCGCGGGGGACTGGAGATTCCGGGCAAACAGAATCACCCCGCCGAGGTGAAACTCTTTGATCAACTTCAAGACGGCCTTGGTCGGGCCGGCGCCCTCGAAGCCGACCATGAACATCTGGCCGATCTTTTCCTTGAGCGTCATGCCCGTCCCCGGCCCATCTCGGTCAGCCACTGGATCAGGAGCCGGACGCCCACGCCGGTCGCGCCCTTCGGCGTGTAGGGGCGGGCCTCGTCGTTCCAGGACGTGCCGGCAATGTCCAGGTGCGCCCAGGGAATGTCGCCCGTGAATTTCTGGAGGAAGGCGGCCGCGGTGATCGCGCCGCCGCCGCGGCCGCCCACGTTCTTCATATCGGCCACGTCGCTTTTAATCTGCTCCTGGTATTCATCCCACAGCGGAAGTTCCCAGAGCCGCTCTCCGCAATGCTCGCCGGCCGCCTTTAAGCGGTCGATCAGCTTGGGGCTCGTCCCCATCACCCCGGTCGCGTGGGTTCCCAGCGCCACGACGCAGGCCCCGGTCAGGGTCGCGAGATCCACGAGGGCCGAGGGCTTGTAGCGCGCGGCATAGGCGAGGGCGTCGGCCAGAATCATCCGGCCTTCCGCGTCGGTATTGATCACCTCGATCGTCTTACCGGACATCGCGCGCACCACGTCGCCGGGCTTGACGGCCGTTCCGGAGGGCATGTTCTCGGTCGCGGGAAGGATGCCGATGACCGATACGGGAAGCTGCAGTTGGGCCAGGGCCTTCATTGTCCCCAGCACGGTCGCGCCGCCGGACATGTCTGTCTTCATCTGCTCCATTTTTTCGGCCGGCTTGATCGAGATCCCGCCCGAATCAAACGTGATCGACTTGCCCACGATCACGACCGGCGGCTCTTTCTTCTTCCCGCCGGTATATTCCAGGATGATGAACTTGGGCGGCTCCAGACTCCCCCGCGCCACGCCGAGGAAGGCGCCCATGCCGAGCGATTCGGCCTCGTCCTTTTCGATCACGCGGCAGGTCAGACCGAACTCCTTCGCGATCGTCCGGGCTTCCTCCGCCAGGCGGGAGGGCGTCACGACATTGGACGGATGGTTGCAAAGGTCCCGGACGAAATTCACGGCCTCGGCCAGGATCTGTCCGCAACGGCTCCCGCCGGCAACCTCCGCGATCTTTCCCTCAGGCCGATCCAGAAGCGTGATCTGTTCCACCGTTTTAATCTCGTCACGTTTTTCAGTGCGGTAGGCCGTGAATTGATAAAGACCCAGCAGGCAACCTTCCACAATGGCCTGCGCCGATTCGGACGTCGAGATCTTGTTCTGCCCGCGGCCGTGAAGAGGCGTTGAGAAGGATTTGATCCCGGCATCACGGACCCGCCGGCTGGCCGAACCCATCGCCTGGCGGATTTTCTCCGGGCTGACCTCCTTTTTTTTCCCCAGTCCGACCAGGAGCACACGCTTGGCCGGAATTTCGCCACGGAGATGCAGCATCAGCAGCTGATTCGGCTTCCCGGTGAACTCGCCGCTGGCGATCAAGCCCCGGATCTGTCCCCCGAGCGCACGGTCGGCGGCCGCGGTCTCTTCCGGAAGCGACTTCTCGCCTTCAAAATGGCTGAGGACGATCGCTTCGGCCGCTTCTTCCTCGATCTTGCCTTTTTTGATTTTTACATCCATTACGGATTCAGACTCCTCTCTAAATGAGTTACAGGCGACGGACGTCTTCGACCGCCGTCGTCACCACAAAGACCTTCGTGTTGTTGCTCTCCGGATCGGCCGGAAAAATAAAAAAACCTTTGAGATCAGGGTCGCTCAATGTGAGGAATCCATCTTTCCAGGGAAGTTCCCCTTCGATAAAACCGCACAGGATCTCGCCGTCCTTGAACCGCACCATGATCCGCTTCCCCTTCGTCTCGATGGATCCGAAGTACCGCTTTTTCTTATACTGCTTGTTCCCGGACAGGGAGCGGACGTAATAGATCGCCTTCAGGTCCGAGACCTTCACCTCGATCGCCGCCTTGGCCGGCTCGGTTTCGAACTGGAGACGCACCGTGTCGGCCGTCGGTGTAAAACCGGAGAGCAAACCCTTGAGGAGTTTGCCCGCGCGGAGATGAAGTACGGCACGGTCTTCGGACAACGACGGATCGGCCGGTTTCTGCATCAGACGCCCCGGGCCTCCGGATCCCAGATATATTTGTGCAACTGAAGCTGAAGATGGACCGAAAGGCCGTCTTCGAGGATCCAATCGGCCAGCAGCCGGGGATCCATCGTCCCGAAAACGGGTGAAAATAGAACGGCGTGCCGGTTTAAGAGGGGGTGTCGCTCCAAAACCTCGACCGCCCAGTCGTAATCGGCGCGATCCTTGATCACGAACTTGACCTGATCGGACGGCTTGAGCTCAGGCAGGTTGTCCCAGCGCATCGCCCCGGACATTCCGCTGCCGGGACACTTGATATCCATCACGATAATCGCCCTCGGATCAAGCGGCCGGATGTCGAGGCTCCCGCTCGTTTCGATCAGAACGGTATACCCGCCGTCCAGTAGTTTTGCCGCCAGCAACGGCGCCTCTTTTTGAAGAAGGGGCTCTCCGCCGGTGAGTTCCACCAGACGGCAGGCGTAACGTCCGACCTGGGCCAGGATGGCCTCCACGGTCATCTCCCGGCCTTCCTCAAAGGCATGAGGCGTATCGCACCATTCGCAACGAAGGTTGCAGCCCGTCGTCCGGATAAAGACACAGGGTTGGCCGGCATACGTGGATTCGCCCTGAATACTTTTATAAATTTCATTGATCTTCATGAAAGATGCTTCGGTCGCACATCCGCCCTTCAGGGGGTTTTCGGGAGTGAGAGTTCTTCCACCGTCACAACGAAAGGAGGAAGCCTTCCTCCGGCTGGTCCTCAACCCGACGGAACAATCCCCGTCGGTCCTTATGCCGCCGCTGGAACCGGCGGTGCTCCGGACCGAAAAACAAGCCGGTCGGACTCTTTCGCCGGGACGGTCCGTATCCGCGCGGGGCTTGTCGTCTCTGCGCTTGTTGTCGTTGCTCGTTCGGCATGGGCTCCTCCACCGATGCAATTATGCCTATTGGTCTGATACAAATCAAGGGGAAAAGTTTTTCGCGGAAGGTGTAATCCGGTTGGCCATGAGGTAAGGTGGGGGGGCATCGGAGAACCTTGCCCTCGTCTCATCCGCACGGGCCCCCACGTATAATATAATTGGTGCCGAAGGGGGGAGTTGAACCCCCACGGGTTTCCCCACACGCCCCTCAAACGTGCGCGTCTACCATTCCGCCACTTCGGCTCCACAAGTCGATGAAGTGGGTATTATAGGTAGCCCCCGTCCGGTTGTCAATCCGTGTCATTAAATCAAGACATCCTTGCCTCCCCAGGGGGAGATGCCGAACCAGTGGGAAAACTCATCGGCCGGAAGCGGGCGGCTAATGTAATACCCCTGGACGGAATCGCAACCCAGGGCCGCCAGCCGGTTCCAGGTTTCTCGATTTTCAACCCCCTCGGCCACCACTTTGCAACCCAGATTGTGTCCCAGATCAATGGTCGAGCGCACGATCATCGCATCCTTTTCATCTTGGGTCATGTCCGTGACAAAAGACCGGTCAATCTTGATTTCATCGACCGGTAGTTTTTTGAGATACCCCAATGACGAATACCCGGTGCCGAAATCATCCAGGGATAGACGGACGCCCATCCCGCTCAAGCGCTTCAGGATCTCCATCGCGCGAGGCGGATCCATCACAATGGCGCTCTCGGTGATCTCCAGTTCCAACCGGTCGGGCGGTATGCCGGAGGTTTCAAGCACCCCGTTCACTTGATCCGGGAACTCCGGATCGCGCAGGTTCCGCGCCGATAAATTTATCGAGACCGGAATTCCCATGCCGGCGTTCAGCCAGGCCCGGCATTGATTCAGCGCCGAGTTCAGGACCCACAGGGTAAGGGGTTTGATCAATCCGGTCTGATCCGCAGGCGCGATGAATTGGCCCGGCGGCATCATCCCATGTTTCGGGTGTTGCCAGCGCACCAGTGCCTCCACGTCTATGATCCGGTGGGTCTGGAGGCTGATTTTGGGCTGGTAGTGCAAGAGGAGCTGATCGTGTTCTATGGCATGCCGTAACTCTCCCATGAGCGCCAGCCGATCAGGACGGTGTTGATTCTGCTCCGGAGAATAGACGGCATACCCGCTGCCGCTGCGTTTGGCGATGTACATCGCCACATCGGCCCGTTGAATAAGGGTATCGGCATCGGTCCCGTGATCGGGGTAGAGCGCAATACCGATGCTGGCTTCCACGGTGATCGGCAGGTCTCCAATCATGAAGGGCGTTTTCATTGCATTCTGGATTTTTTGGATCACCACATTGATATACTCCGCTGCGGCCAGCCAGGGCAGCAGCACGGCAAACTCGTCTCCGCCCAGGCGCGAAACCGTATCCGATTCCCATAACATGCTTTTCAACCGTGCGCCGACCTGTTGCAGCAGGATGTCGCCCCGAGGATGTCCAAGGGTGTCGTTGATCCCCTTAAAACAGTCCATATCCAAGAGGAGAAAGGCCAGCGGGTGGTTCTCGCGCGCGGCGCTTGAAATCGCCTCTTTAAGACGATTCTGGAGCAAGGTTCGGTTGGGCAGACCGGTCATGGGGTCATAATAGGCCAAGGACTTCACCGTTTCTTCGGCCTGCCTGTAATCCCGCCGGCCCTTGGCCTCTCGCAATTCCCGTTCAACGGCCGGAATAAGACGGGCCAGATTGTTTTTCGCAATGCAGTCCTGCGCCCCCTCTCTCATGGCGGCCACGGCCAGATCTTCTCCGATGCTGCCGGACACGATGATGAACGGCAGGTCGAGCCTGCTTTTATGGAGCAGCGCCAGGGCCTCCGGTGCGCTGAATCCCGGCATGCGATAGTCACAAAGGACGATGTCCCAGGTCTGATCCACAAGCGCCTTGCTCATCGCGTCGGGCGTATCCACCCGCTCAATAACCGGGTCGTAACCGGAGCGCTTCATTTCATGGACCATCAACGTCGCATCGTCTTCGGAATCCTCAATGATCAAAACGCTGAGGGGAATGGCCGGGCGTTTATCATCCACGAGAAAAAACTCCCGCGGCTGAAGATTTCCGTCCGGGTCTGTCTCGGAATCGGGTGCTCATAATTTTTTCCGGCTTTGTTCCCCTAACTCACGACCCCGATGCTGCAGGGCAGCGATAGCCAGAAGCAGTGTCCCCGACCCGGCCGGCTTTCGATCCCGATGCTCCCGCCCTGTTGTTCGGCAACCCATTGAACGATGGCAAGACCCAGATCCGTCTCTCCCATCATGGAGATTTGATCCTTCTGTTCATGGGCGATCGCAAGGCCCGGCGTGGTCACCTCGATTCGTCCCTGCTGGTTCTTGGACAAGATTTCGACGCCAATGGTCCCGCCGGGGGTCGTGTACCGATGAACGTAGGACAACAGGTGCCTGACGGCGATGATCAGATCCCGGCGGCAGCCTCGCACCGTTAAGGCGGCACGGGGCGGCGGTTTTATAATAAGGCTCTGTTCTTTCTTTTCAATCAGGGGACGCATTGCTTCAACGGCAGAGGCAACGGCTTGAAACAGATCAACCTTCTCCACCATTCCCTTGGCATGGAGCAGGGCTTCAAAACCATCGGTCAGATCCGCAAGATGATCGGTATGCTGGATGATTTCTTGAAGGTAAGCGCGTTGCACCGACGGAGCCAAACGCCCCGCTTTCTGCTCAAGCAATGCGGCAAAACCGGCGATGACCGTCACGTGGTTGCGAAGCTCATTAGACACCAGAGCGATGAAGTGGCCTTTGAACTTCTGGGCCTCACCATAGAATTTCCGCTGTTCATCCTGAAGCGCCAGCGCTTTCCGAATGCGTGCATGGAGTTCCTTCAGACAATAGGGCTTCACCACATAATCAACGGGGCCCAATCCCCGACCGGTCGGAATCTCATCCGTCCCGTCTTCGTCGGCAAGAAAAATGATCGGGATCGACCGCATTGCCCAACTATTTTTCAAGCCTTCGCTCGCCCATTCGCCTTCCATCAAAGGCATCTTCACGTCGAGAAGAATCAGGTCGGGACGGATGGTCGCCGCAAGGTTCATAGCCTCCGCTTCGTTCTCTGCCGCGATGACATCATAGTGCGCCGCCTGGAGTTCTTTTCTTAAAACGGCTCGGCCGGCGGGCTGATCGTTGACGATCAAAATCTTGGCCTGCGCTGTGCGTTTATCCTCATGAATTTCCGGACTGAAAACCGGGGCGGCAGAGACGTTCCCCTCAATATCAAACGTTTCATTGGAGGCTTCTCGATGTCTTTCCGGCGGCACGACGGGTTTCTTTAATGTCTTCATGATGAGCGCTCCTTGTTTCGCCCTAATCTAATAAGGACCGGACATCGCCCGCCTTCATCCCTTGCCGTCCTGAACAGACGATGACAATTCAATGGCAGTCCCGACGCCCCCTGTCCTGCCACCAGAAGCGCGGTTGGGGGAAACACTTCTGAAGACCTGGGCGTCGGGGCTGCCAAGATGAAGAGTAAGCAAACTCCATGCCAGTCGGATGAGTTTATTTACGGATTTTCCTGGGGATAGGGAA
The DNA here is from genome assembly GCA_016200255.1 of Nitrospirota bacterium. Taxonomy (GTDB): domain Bacteria; phylum Nitrospirota; class Nitrospiria; order JACQBZ01; family JACQBZ01; genus JACQFA01. The sequence goes on from JACQFA010000086.1 coordinate 12,728, forward strand.
ATCGAAGAATAAAAGCGGTCCCGTGATCAAGCCGGCTTTGAACCTCGATCGTGGCTTTATGCTTCTCCACAATTTTTTTGCAGGTTGCCAGACCCAGCCCGAGGCCCTTGCGTTTGGTGGTCGTATAATCCTCGAACAGGTTGACAAGCCGGTCCGAAGGAATGCCGCTTCCGGTATCCGAGACGGTGATCTCAACCAGGCGATCCAAAGACTCCTTGGACAAGGTGTCTTTGGCCGACAGGAGCAGTCTCCCTCCCTTGGGCATCGCCTCAATCGCATTGATGACGAGGTTCTTTAAGACACGCTCAAGCCCGAACCGATCGGCCCAGACTCTCAAATCGGGAGGCGTTATATCGACGGAAATCCGTACGCTCTCCTTTTTCGACGGATGCTGGACGGGGCCGTCCGGATCATCCACGATACATCGGGGATCGATTTGCAAAGGCTCCAAAAGATCTTTCGTCACCTGGGAAAAACTGAGTGAGACGGGTTTTAATAGCGACGGGCGCGTCAGGTCATGAAGGTCGTCAAAAAAGCGGTTTAAATTTGGAAACTCGCGGTCGACAATTCCGCGGAAGACTTCCCGGACGTTGGGATCGTCCGAATCCCGCAACAAGAGCCGGCTGCTGTTCTCCAAATTCTTGATCGGATGTCTGAGGTCATGAACCAACCCGCTCGCGATGCGCCCGAGAAAGACGACCCGTTCGTTCCGCCGGATATCCTCCCTCAGAGTCGAGAGGCGATCGGTCATATGATTGAAGGCATCCCCCAATTCCCGGAACTCGTCCTGGGTCAAAATCTTGACCTTATCGGCCAAATTTTCGCCCCCCACCGACCGGATCCCCCGGATCAACTCCCGAATCGGAGCCACGATATACTGTTTTCCCCCGATCATACCGACCAGAATCATCAGAAAAATAAAGGCAAGCACAAGAACGGTCAACTCATAGGTAAGTCGTGTAGCGGCGGCATAGGCTTCGCGGGTCGGCTGCTCGATCACCAACCCCCATCCCAGATTCGTGATCGGAGCCGATACGCCGATCTGCTCCACGCCTCGCTGATCCGGATACACAAGCGACTGCATCTCACCCTTGAGCGCCGCTTCCGCAATCGGAAGACGCCCGATCCGTTCTTGACGAAAAACCTGCTCTTTGGCTGAATTCAGTCCGTGGGCGATCAAAAGACCTTCTTTGGATACGACGAACGCATGGCCTTCATGTCCGATTCGAATGTCGTCCACCAATCGCCACATCTCGATGAGATTCAGCTCGCCCACGATGGCGCCCTGGAATTCACCGAGCACCTTGAGAGGGATTGCGACCGTCATTCCTGGCGTAAAATTCTTTGAAATAAAAACTTCGGACCGGTAGATCCGTCCGGCAAGCGCCGCTTGGACGGCCGCTTCGCGGATCTTGTTTTGCGGAAGGGCATCCAGCCCGCTGGTCGCTATCGATCGTCCGTACGTATCGACCAGATCGATGGACTGAAACTGTTCAAACTGAAGGGCATAATTCCGGACCATCCGCTCTTTTTGCCAGGGTTTCAGATCTGTTTTGGCCAGGTTCTGGGCCAGCGCCTCGATAATCATGACACTGTTCATGATATATTGCTCGATTTCGTGTGCCGCTCTCCTGGCTACCTGAAGGTTTTCCTCGGCCACGATCTGCCGCGCTGTGTCACGCGACGTCCGGACGGCGATGATCCCGAAAAGGATCATCGGGGCAAGCGCGGAGAGGGTTAAAAGGAGAATGAGTTTAGTCGAAACCTTATTCATTCCTGATTACCCGAATGGACGGCATTTGCATACCGTTGCTCAGCCTCCGGGACGTACCACTCCCCAATGTTGGCAAAAGGCCCCGCCGAGCCGATCTTAACCCCCTTGAAACGTCGGTTAATCCCAACGAGGTAGTTGGTCCAAAACAGGAAGATCCCCGGAGGGTCTTTGTATATCTCCTCCTGATACTTAAAATAATTCGTTTTTCTTTTCTCACGGTCAAATTCGGTTCTTCCTTCCTCGAGAAACCGGTCCACTCGCTCATTTTGATAAGAGGACCAATTAAAGCCTCTTTCAATCTGGGAAGAGTGCCAGAAATTGTAGCTAAAGTCCGGATCGCCTCTCGCTACCATCTCGACAAAGAGAGCCTGGAACTGCTTTTTGAAAAGAAAGTCTACGTTGGCCACATCGACAAAGCTAACGCGCATCTTGATACCGATGTTCAGCAGATACTGCTGGATCAGGAGCAGGGCCTTCTTTTTCAGATCATCCCCGGTGTTCAGATGAACCGTAAACTCAAACTGCTCACCATCTTTGTCGAGGAAATGGTCCCCATCATGATCCTCCCAGCCGGCTTGCCGGAGAAGGGTAAGGGCTTTGCGGGAATCATAGGGGTAGGGCCTGATCTTTGGATTATAGGCCCATGAGCCCGGATAGATCGTTCCGGCCGCCACCTGACCTTGACCCATTAAGACCTTGGCGATGATCTCTTCCTTATTAACCGCATAATTGAGGGCCTGGCGGACCCGCTGATCTCTGAAAAGCTTATCGTTCATATTAAAGGACAAAATATAGTAATAAGGATTTGCAACAGAGCGTGTATCGAAGCCCGGAAGCTGCCTTAGAGTTCCATCTCGTGCGGACAGGGAATCAAAAAAAAGGTCCGCCTCCCCATTCGCCACATTGGCCCAGAACGTTTTTGGATTCGGATCAACGACAACGCGAATCTGATCAATATTCGGCCTTCCGAGAAAGTAGTCTTCATTGGCTTCAAGAAGAACGCCCATTTCGGACCAGGATTTGATCTTGTATGGGCCTGTCCCTACTGGAGACGGGTTGACAGATTCATGTTTGGGCAGAATTCCCACCGTAAGCATTGGAAGGAAGGAGGCGATCGGTCTTTTCAATACGATTTGAAGCGTGTGGCTGCCGACAACTTTTATACTCTCCACCTCCTTAAAAATAGAGTTAAAAAAAGATCCAACCGGGAGATCCATCACCTTTTGAAATGTAAAGGCCACGTCCTCGGCCGTGAGCTTTGAACCGTCATGGAACCTCACCCCTTTTCTTAAATGAAAAGTCCATGTCAGTCCATCTGCAGATGTTTCCCATGATTCGGCCAGATGGGGTTTAGGTTCGAATCCATCATCCAGTTTGATCAGGCCGTCGAAGATGATGTCGGTTAGATCCGCGGAGAGCGTGGTGGAAGTAAGGATGGGATGTATCGGCGCCAGCTTCTGCTGCTCTAAAACAACGAGCGTATCCCCCGGGGTTGAATCACTGAGCTGCCGAGGGGGGGCACATGAAATATCGACCGAAAAAAAGAGCAGGGAAAGAATGAAAAGCTTGCCTATTTTTTGTAGCATTACAAATCTCAAGGTCGGTGTAAGCTTGGTCGAAACCTTGTTCATTTTCCCTCCGCGCTGCTCAGTTCTTCCGATTTTGTATGTCGCTGCTCGTCCTTCGGGACGTACCATTCCCGAATATTCGCAAAGGGCCCGACAGGACTGATTTTGACTCCTTTGAAGCGTTGGTGGACTCCGACGAGATAATTAGTCCAAAAAAGGAAAATCCCCGGCGGGTCGTCATGCATCTCCTTCTCAAACTTGAAATATATCGCTTTTCTCTTCTCTTGGTCAAATTCGACCTTTCCCACCTCCAAAAGCTGGTCCACCTTTTTGTTGCGATAAGAAGAAACATTAAAACCATTCTTAATCTGTGATGAATGCCAGAACTTGTAGCTGGTATCTGGATCACCCCTTGCGATAATCTCCGGGAAATGCGTATCGAACTGTTTCTTGAATAAGAAGCCTGGGTCGGTTGGATCAAAAAGTACTATGTTGATCCGGACTCCGATATCGAATAGCTGCTGTTGGATCAGTAGCAAGGTTTTCTGTTTTATGTCATCTCCGCTATTCACATATACCGTAAACTCAAGCGGTCTCCCGTTTTTATCGAGCAAATGATCCCCATCATGATCCTCCCATCCGGCTTCCGCAAGAAGAGCCAAGGCCTTTTTGGGGTCGTAGGGGTAAGGCTTGAGATTTGAACTATAAGCCCAGGAACCAGGGAAGATTGTGCCCGCAGCAGGCTGGCCTTGACCCTTTAAGACCTTCGCAACGATTTCCTCCTTGTTGACGGCATAATTTAAGGCCTGTCGAACCTTTTGATCCCTAAAGAGCTCTTTCTTGAGATTAAAGGCCAATAAGTAATAATAAGGCATCGGGACTGAATAGAAATTAAAGCTTGGAACCTGTTTCAGGATTTCATAATGATCCGGTGTAAGAAAATCAAAAAAATCCACTGCCCCGGCCATCAGCTTGGCCCAAGCCGCCTCACGATTAGGGTACACGATCACACGGATTTTATCCAGATAGGGCCGTCCAAGAAAATAAGACTCATTCGCTTCAAGGATAATCTCCTTGTCGGACCAAGATTTGAGTTTAAACGGGCCGGTCCCAACCGGATGAAGGTTAAAGGAGGTTTTTTCGATATCCTGTCCTTCGAGCAGGTGTTTCGGCAGAATAGATATATCCAGCGCTCGGAGAAAGGAGGCGAGGGCTTTTTTTAACGTGATTTGAAATGTGTATTTGTCCTTCACATGGACCGCTTCCATGTCTTGAAAGTTAAAGACAAAAGGTATCCTGTTAGAAAGCTGTTTCATTTTCACGAAGGTGAAGGCCGCGTCGTCGGCCGTTAACTCCGCGCCATCGTGGAACCTCACGCCATGCTTTAAATGAAAGGTCCATGTCCGGCCATCCTGTGAATGCTCCCATGACTCAGCCAATCGGGGTTTCGCCTCAAATCGGTCATCCACTTCAATCAGACCGTCAAAGATGATTTCGAGCAAACGCGTAGAGAGCGTGGTGGTCGACATGAGAGGGTTGATAAAAGCGAATCTTTCCTTCGCGGGTATTATGAGCGTGTCGCCGGTTGTTTTATCTTGGGCTGATTGAGCCGGTTCGGACGAAATGATTGTGAATAGAGACAAGAAGACCAAGATGAAAAAGAACCGGCTTTTTCCCCGAAGCATACCCAGTAGAATAGGCGGGACGTCGTGAGAAAGTCAATAAACATAAGAAAAGGGGCGCTTTCGGCGACCCCTTCCTTATCGATTCCTATCCTGTCTATCAGTTTAACCGACGTACC
>JACQFA010000007.1 GCA_016200255.1 Nitrospirota bacterium
AACAGGGCCATAATGTCCTGGCCCCCGGTCCCCGATCTCAATTCAAAACCGCCCTCGGTCAGGACCTCCCGGATCATTTCGTTGCTGGCGTCGCCCTCGACCAGCGAGACCACTTTCTTTTCATTCAAGCCGGTGGACAACAGCCGGGACGGGACGGACTCGCCGGCCGACGGCTCGGCATCGAGCGTCACCACCAGTGAAACCGTCACGGCCGCCTCGCAGGAGGCGCAGATCATGTGAACATCCTTTCTTAACGGTATCTGCTCAAGTTGCAGCAGAGAGCGGCATTTCGGGCAAAGGGCCGGCATTCAGGGTCTCCATTTGTTCGCCTTATAATTTGAATTTATCAATTTCCTGGGACAGCTGCGAGGCCTGTTTCATCAGCTCCTCGACCGCGATTCCCACTTTTCCTATGGCGTCCATATTTTGAACGACGACCTTCTTGATTTCAGATACCGCCTTTAGAATATTGGCGCTCTCTTCGGCCTGTTCCCCGCTGGATTGGGCAATCTCCTTAACTTGGGCGGTGACCCGCTCGACGATCTCATTGATTTGCTTGTTGCCGATGGACTGCTCCTGGGTCGCATTCTTTACCTTGGCCGCGATGTCCTTCATCTTTTCGGTCGAGCCGATAATCAATTCCGAACCCTTGAATTGTTCATGGGTCGCATTGGCGATCTGTTGAACCATCTCGGTCATCTGCCGCATGGATTCCGATACCCGCCGGACCCCCTTGGTCTGCTCGTCCGTGGCGCGTGCGATTTCCTGAATCCGGGAGGTGGACAGCTGAGAACTTTCGAGGATTTTATTCAGCGCCGACCCCGCCTCGCCGGCCAGACGCACCCCGTCCTCAACGCTCTTCGAACCGCGATTGATCGCCAGCACCGTATTTTTACTTTCGTCCTGAAGGGCACGGATGATGCCGTGGATCTCCTTGGTGGAGGTGGCCGTCCGATCCGCGAGCTCCTTGATTTCCTGGGCGACCACCGAGAAACTTTTACCGTGCTCACCGGCCTGGGCCGCGATAATGGCCGCGTTGAGCGCCAGAAGATTGGTTTGTTCGGCCACTTCGTCGATGACGTTCAGGATCTTTCCGATGCTTTCCGTTCGCGACGTGAGATTTCGAATCACGGCGTTCACCTGGTTGGAATAGTCCTGAACCTTGCCGATCCCCTGGATCGTCAGTTCCGTGGCCCGGCGGCCGCGTTCGGCGTCGTCCATCACACCTTTGGACAACTGAACCGTATCAAAGACCGTGGCCCGGATCTGTTTGATGGACGCGTCCATCTCCGTCATCGACGCGGCCGTATCTTCGGCGGCCGTATTCAGACTGGTCACGTTTTCATCAATCTGTTTGACGGACGAAGACATCTCAAGGATCGAGGCCGTCGAATCCTCGATGGTTGTGGCCAGGACCGCCGCGCTGCGCGCGATTTCATCGATGGACGAGGACATCTGCAGAATAGCGACGGCGCTTTCCTCCGACAGGGCCGATAAGGATGAGGCATTACTCGCCACCTGGTTGATTGAGACATTCACGGCTTCCACCGCGGCGGCGGTGGTCTCGATCGCCTGCATCTGAACATCCGCCCCGTCCGTGATCTGTTTCGTCCCGCTGAGCACCTGTTGGGACACGGCTTTAACCTGTTTGGCGGCCCGTGAAACCTGGGTGATGATATGATGCAATGTTTCAACAAATTTGTTAAACCACCGCGCCATGTCGCCGATTTCATCCTGGTAATTCACCACGATTCTCGACGTCAAATCCCCTTCGCCCTCCGCGATGGCTTTGACACGCCCCACAACATTATTCATGGGCGACAGAACAACCCGCTTCATCAGCATCCGCAGCAGGATGATCAGAGCTCCGACGGTGCCGAGCGAGGCCATGATCAGGTATCGCTGACTTTGTTTTAAAGCCGCGTTGACCCCCTCCATCGATGTGGAGATCATCAGGATGCCCCGGATGGAATAGCCGGTTCCATGGCACAAGGCGCATTTCGGAAAAAGAGGAAGCGGGCGAAGATAGGTCATCACCTGCTCCCCATCGATCTCTTCAAAGTAGCTGGCATCCAGCCTGCCCCGCTTCAGGGCTTTCTCATCCTCCACGCCCAGTTTCGTGTTGCTCAAGGCCTGGACGGTTTTCTTGAAGTATTGCTGAAATTCCGGATTATCCGTTCCGGCAGCCGTATTCGCCTTTCGGTCGACATGGTCCCGTTCCCACTCCGGCTTATAAAGGGTCGTTATCCTTTGCTTGACATCATTCAGGGTCTTGAAATCCATGAAGGCCTCGTCCCGGCCCCGGCCGTCGCCGACGTAGGCGGCATCGCCCCGGACGATCTGAATCCGCTTGATGCCCTCGAGTTTTTTAAGGTCATCCATCAAAAACCGGACCACGTCCGCCCGGAAGGCCATCATGTCGCGATCGAGGGTTTCGTGGATGGTATCGGCCACGAGTTTGGCTTTTTCCCGTTCGTCGTTGATCGAGCTCTGTTTCTCTCGTGATGAAATAATCAGGAAGGTTATAGTGAAGCTGATGACGAGAATCACCAAAATCAAGGACAGGATTTTATACTCGAGCCGTTGAACTATGAAATCGCGAAATGATCGCATCCGTCAAATCTCCCGAAGTTGCGCCTGTTCATCATCCGAAAGCAAGGTGTCCAGGGATAAAATGAAAATCAATTGATCGTGAACTTTGCAAACACCGCGGAGGTGTTTTGAGCCCCCTCCCTTGATATATGTCTGCGGCGATTGAATCTGGCCTTCCTCGATCTGGAGTACTTCTTTGACATCGTCCACCACAATTCCGACCATTTTGTCCCCGAAACGGACGATCAGAATATGGTTCGAAGAACCGGCGGTCTTGGAGACCAGGCGGAGTCGTTTCTTGAGATCCAGAACCGGGATCACGGTCCCGCGCAGATCCACGACCCCTTCGATAAATTGGGGCGATTGCGGCAATGCCGTCGCGGCTTTATAATAAATAATCTCAATGATTTTTGAAATCTCGATCGCGTATTCCTTGTCGTCAATCGTGAAGCTGACGATCTGCAGCCCGCCCGCCTTGTCCTTGCCGTCCGTCTTTGTCATGCGTGATCCTTACGCTTTAACCTTGAAGCGCCCGATGGACTGCTTGAGATGCTCCGCCTGTCGGGCCAGTTCCTCCACCACGGCATTCATATCCTGAACCAGCTTGACGCTCTGACGAGAGATGTTCCGTCCATCCTCCACCGACTGCATGATGACATCGCTCCCACGTTTTTGTTCGTTGACCGCCCGGGCAATCTGCTGAACACGTTCCGTGACGTTCTCGACCGCCTGGGTAATCTGGCGGCTCCCCTTGGCCTGCTCTTCCGTGGACATTTTGACCTGACGGGTCAGATCCTTCATTTTCTCCGCCGCATGCATGATCTGCTCACTGCCCCGGCTCTGCTCCTGCGTCGCCTTGGAAATCTGCTGCACCATGGTGTTGATCCGCTGAATGGCCTCGGTCACCTGCCGGATGCCCCGCGTCTGTTCGATTGTCGCCCGCTCAATCTCCCGGGCCATTCCGGTGGAGGTGGTCGCGGTGGCCAGAATTTTCTTCAGGGCTTCACCCGCCGCCAGAGAAAGGCTGACGCCCTCTTCAACGCTCCGGGAGCCTTCCTGGACGGACTCGACGGCGTCCTTGACCTCTGTCTGGACATTGGTGATCAATTGCGCGATTTCACTTGTGGAGGCGCCGGTACGTTCCGCGAGGTTTTTGATCTCGCCCGCCACCACGGCGAACCCTTTTCCCTGCTCACCAGCCTGAGCCGCCAGAATCGCGGCGTTCAAGGCCAGCAAATTGGTCTGCTTGGTCACTTCATCAATGACATTTAAGATCCGGCCGATCTGTTCCGACCGTTCACCCAGACGGTTGATCACTTCCGCCGATTTCACGACCGTCTCCTGGATCTTGTTCATCCCGGTAATGGTTTTCTCGATCGACCGCATCCCGAGCTCCTGAGCATTTTTCGTAACCTGTTCGGACAGCGTTGCGGACTCTTTGGCATGGCCCTCGACTTCGCGCAGCGATCCGTTGATCTCGTTGATCGCGGAGGCCGTCTCTTCCGCGGCGGACGAGAGAATCGTCACATTCTCCGCAACCTGCTTGATGGACGCGGACATCTGGATGATGGAGGACGAGGTATCGTCCACGGACGTGGACAACCCGCCGGCGCTGTTGGCCACTTCACCGATGGACGAACTCATTTCCAGTATCGAAGACGAGGTCTCCTCGGCCGAGGACGAGAGAATCTCGATGCTTTCCGCGATCTGCTTGATCGAGGCATTCATCTCCTCCATGGAGGATGCCGCATTTTCGGCAGAACTGGCCTGCACCTGAGCGCCGTCCTGCATCTGCTTACTGCCGCTTTTGAGTTGTCCGGAAATCTGCGCAACGCGGTCAGCCACATCCTGAATCTGCTTGATCATGAGGCTTAGATTATTCGACATTTTATCGAAAGTTTCACCCAGAACACCCACCTCATCCTGAGCGGTAACATGGACATTCTGTGTAAAGTCCCCATCGGCAATCTTGACGGCGACGACGGCCATCTGCTCGATCGGTTTGACGATCAAACGGACGAAGAAAGCCGAAACCATGATCCCCAAAGCAATCACAAGGAGTGTAATGAGGCCGCCCACCATCAAGAGGGTTGTGATTTTCTCATGCAATCCCCGAAGCGAGAGTCCGACGCGCACCACACCGATGCGCTCCTCCTGTGACACAACCGGAGCGGCCACATCGTAGGTCGCCTCTTTGTTGACCGTGTAAGATGACTGTACAAGGGGCGCCTTTGCCTCCAGAGCCTTTATAGTTACCTCATCGGTCAAAACGCGGCCGGCTTCGGAAGCGATCGAGTGTGCCAGGACTTTCCCTCGGGGATCCAAGATCATCACGTAGGCCACATCGGACTCCCCTACGATCCCCTTCACGAATCGGTCCAGAACACCGGTGTCCTCGATCGAGACCCCGTACGTGCTGTTATAGGCCAAGTTCTTGGCCAAAGAGAGGCCCCGACGTTTCAGTTCTTCTTCAAGGGATGACTTGGTGCGGTCGATGAAAAACCATCCAAGGCCCGTACCGGATACGATCAAAAGCAAACTGATCAACGCAATGAATTTAATACGCAGACCGTATTGCCCCCCTTTCATCTTCGGCATCTGTAACATTGCTTCCTCCAACCATTGCATATGCAGACCGGCTCAAGGCCCGAGCGTTCGTTCCGTCCTTATTTAAGATCCTTTTATGGGAAAGATCTTGGCAAGGTCATTGGTAATCTCGACCCACAGCCGTTTGAGTTGATCCGAATTGGTTCGGGCCTTATCGGCCGAGGAAACCGATTCGGATCCCAGAAGCCGGAAAGACTCCGCAAAATCCTTCTTGATCT
>JACQFA010000087.1 GCA_016200255.1 Nitrospirota bacterium
GCCACAGATCAAGAAACTGGGCGAGAGCGGACTGAATGTGAACCTGGCCGTCTCGCTCAACGCGACGACGAACGCCGTCCGCAATCGGGTGATGCCGGCGATCAACAAACAATATCCTCTTGAAACGCTGCTCCGGGCCTGCCGGGACTATCCTCTTCAACCCCGCCGGCGGATCTTTTTTGAATATGTCCTTCTAAAAGGGGTGAACGACACCGAGGCCGATGCAAAACGGCTGCTTCGACTGGTCAAGGGCATCCCGTGTAAAGTGAACTTGATCCCGTTTAATGACTATCCCGGCGCGCCCTTCGGCCGGCCGGAGGACGAAGCGGTGCTTCGGTTTCAAAAAATTCTGATCGAGGGACGCCTCCCCGCCTTCATTCGAAAAAGCCGCGGCCGCGACATCCTGGCCGCCTGCGGCCAACTCCGCACCGAAACGGCAAAATCGACCATCCAGACAATCGCCGCAAGCAGTTGACAACATCCAAGGCTCTTGTTACGATAGCCCGCATGCCGATATTATTTTATCTTTTATTTGCCTCGCTACTGTTTCTCCCCGTTTCTCCGGCCCTTGCCCGGACGATTCAAGCCCAGACACTCGACAACGGGCTCACGGTCATCCTCGTTGAAGAACACAAGGCCCCCGTCGTCACGATCCAGGTCTGGTACCGCGCCGGTTCACGGAACGAGGTGACCGGACGGACCGGCCTGGCCCATCTCAACGAACATATGATGTTCAAGGGAACGCCCAGATACGGCAAGGGCGAATTCTCCCGTCTGGTGGCCAAGGTCGGCGGGACGGAGAACGCCTTCACCGGCAAGGACTATACGGCGTACTTCGAGAACCTGTCGGCGGATCAGGTCGCACTGGCCTTGAACCTCGAATCCGACCGGATGACGAACCTCCTGCTCGACGCCAAGGAGTTCCAGCTCGAGCGCGAAGTGGTCAAGGAAGAGCGGCGGCTGCGGACGGACGACGATCCCCAAAGCCTGGTGATCGAATATCTCTACGCCGCGGCCTTCCTCATCCATCCTTATCACGCTCCGATCATCGGATGGATGACCGACCTGAACAGCCTCGAACGAAACGACGTCACGGCCTTCTATAAACGGTTCTACTCGCCCAACAACGCCATCCTGGTGATCGCGGGCGACATCGATCCCAAAAAACTTCTTCCCAAAATCCTTCAGACCTTCGGCAAGGTCCCGAAGGGTTTTCCGGTCCCGCCCTTTCATATCACCGAGCCGGAACAAAACGGCGAACGGCGCTTCGTGATCAAGAAGGAGGCCCAGCTCCCGTTTGTGTTCGCGGGATACCCGGTCCCGAATTTTTCCCATCCGGACAACTACGCGCTGGGCGTGCTGGCCAATATCCTCTTCTCCGGCAAAAGCTCACGACTCTACCGCAGCCTAGTCTACGAAAAAAAGCTGGCGCTGGATGTCGGGGGGGAATACCCGAACCTCTCGGCGAATCCGGACCTCTTCTACGTTTACGGCGTTCCCCAGCCGGGCCAATCGGCCGACGAGCTGGAAAAGTTCATGTACGCGGAGATCGAGCGGATGAAGACCGAGCCGGTCGCCGACCGGGAACTTCAGAAGGCCAAGAACCAGATCGAGGCCGGTTTCATCATGGGCCAGGATTCGAACTTTTACCAGGCGATGCAGATCGGGATGGCCGAAGCGGTCGGCGCCGGTTATTCGTATCAGGAGACCTACCTCGAAAACATTAAAAAGGTCACGAAAGAAGATCTGATGCGCGCGGCCGGAACTTATCTGATCGAGAACCACCGGACCGTCGGCGTACTGATCCCTCAACCGCACAAGGACAAGGACTAGACCGGCATGGCCATCCGAAAATTCCAGAAGGCATCCGTATTCTTCATGCGGCTCTTGTTCTTCGGGTTGACGGTTTTATTATCCCAAGTCGCCACGGCCGATGCCGCGACGGCCGCCAAGGTTACGGCGAAGCGGATCGTCACCGAAAACGGCATGACCGTCATCCTCCAGGAGGCCCACTCCCTGCCCGTGGTGAATGTCCAGATGATCATCAAGGCCGGGGCCGTTTTGGATACGGAAGAAAAGGCCGGACTGGCCCATCTGACGGCCTCGCTTCTGGAGGAAGGAACCGCCACGCGAAGCTCGACGCAAATTGCAGACGCGGTCGATTTCATCGGGGCCGAACTTTCGGCCGGCGGCGGGGACGACTATGCCTCGGCCTCGCTCCGGGTCTTGAAGAAAGACCTGGCCGCGGGCCTGGAGCTCTTGTCGGACATCCTGATCCATCCGTCCTTCCCGGAACCGGAGCTGCAGCGCAAACGGCAGGAGATCCTGGGACAATTGATCGCCGAGAAGGACGAGCCCGGCGTCGTGGCCGACAAGGCCTTCAATCAGATAGTGTTCGGCGCGCATCCCTACCACCGGCCTGAAGAGGGGACGGAGCTTACATTGCCGTCCATCACCCGCGACGACGTCTCCCTGTTTTACGATCAGTATTACCGCCCGAATAATACCATCATGACGATCGTGGGCGATATCACCGAATCGGAGGCCGCGAGCCTCATCAAAACCTATTTCGGCTCCTGGCCCCAAAAACCGGTTCCGACCGCAACCGTTCCATCGGCCGCCGGACTGGAGAAACCGATCGTCAAACTGATCGACAAGGATCTGACGCAGGCCAACATCATCCTGGGCCACCTGGGAATCGACCGCAAAAACCCGGATTATTATGCCGTGACCGTCATGAACTACATCCTCGGCGGGGGCGGGTTTGCCTCCCGGCTCATGACGAACCTGAGGGACAATCAGGGCTTGGCCTACAGCATCAACAGCCATTTTCAGGCCGGCGCCTTTCCCGGAAGTTTTTCCGTCTCTCTCCAGACACGGAACGCCGCGGCCCAGGAGGCGGTCGACGGCGTTTTGGCCGAGATTCGGAAGATCCGGACCGCGCCCGTCACCGACCGCGAGATCGAGGAGACCAAGGCCTATCTCATCGGCAGCTTTCCGTTGCGCATGGACACCAGCGCCCGGATCGCCAATCTCCTCGCACAGATCGAATACTACAACCTGGGCCTCGACTATGCCGAGCGTTATCCCAAACTGATCGGCGCTGTCACGAAGACCGACATCCAGCGCGTGGCGCAGAAATATCTCGACCCGGACCATCTGGCCCTGGTGGTGGTGGCCAGACAGGGCGAGGCCAAGATACGGCAAAACTGAAACGATGATACCGATGATCGAGACACAAATCGAGGACGCCCTTCAACGGCTCCGTGAAATTTTTCATGAGATGGATTCCGTCCTGGTCGCCTTTTCGGGCGGGATCGACAGCACGCTCGTCTTGAAAGTGGCGCACGACGTCCTGGGAACGCGGGCCGCGGCTGTCACGGCCGTCTCTCCAACGGTGGCGTCCTCGGAACTGGAAAGCTGCCGCCGGATCGCCCGCGAGATCGGCGCGCCGCACCACGTCATCGATTCGAAGGCGATGGACCGGCCGGAGTTCTACCAAAACGGCCCGCGAAGATGTTTTACCTGCAAGGAGGAACTTTATTCAAACGGCGCGCGGCTGGCCGCGGATCTGGGCCTGCGCTGGCTGGCGAACGGGACCCACCAAGACGATTTAAAGGATTTCCGGCCGGGACTGGACGCGGCCAGTGCGTTCGGCGTTCGCAGCCCGCTCCTTGAAGCCGGACTCGGCAAAACCGAGATCCGCCGGATCAGCCGGGCGATCGGGCTGGCCGAATGGGACAAACCGGCCGATGCCTGCCTCTCCTCCCGGGTGCCTTTCGGGACATGGATCACCGTGGAACGACTGGGTCGTATCGAACAGGCGGAAGGAATATTAAAGAAGGAGGGGTTCCGGCAGGTCCGGGTGCGCGATCACGGAGACGTCGCACGCATCGAGCTGAGCCCCGGGGATTTCAGCCGTCTGATGGATACGACGTTTCGCGAGAAGGTGGTGACCGCCATTCAAAAGACCGGCTTCCGCTATGTCACGATGGATCTTCTTGGATACCGGACGGGCAGTCTCAATCCGGAGCCGATGACATGATCTCTTCCCTTCCGCGTTCAATCGCCGTATTCCGGATCCGGCCGACTCTGGCGGGCGTCGTCCTCGCCGCAACGCTGTTCGCCGGCGTTGCAGCGGCGGAAGAACCGCCCGCCGCCGCGCCCGCCCCCGCCGTCGTATCCCTTCCCGATCTCACCGCGGACCTCCAGACCACGACCATCGACCGAAGCGGCCATACCGCCATCTCAACGGTTCATATCTACCGTTCCGGTGAACTCATCCGGTACGAGCATCTGGATATTGTCCCGCCCGAGATCTCCGTCATGGATTACGGAAAATTGAAAGAGTACCGCATCTTCAACAATGACAAGATTTATTTTGAGGCGCCCATTGGGAACCGGATCGCATTCAAGGCCCAGCGGGAGCGTCTCATTCGGCCGGAACCCCCCCCGGACCTTGTCGAGAAACGAATCATTCTAAGGGAGGATACGCTGGAAGGGCATCCGTGCAATATCGTCCTGCTGATTCGGAGCGTGAAGGACAGGAAAGAATTAGGCACGGACTACACGTTGTTGTGGGAAGCTCAAGACCTGAAGGGACAACCGATCCGGGTGGCCTATCACCAGCCCAATCTTTCCCTCCTCATCATGGATCTCCGGAACGCGAAATTCGGACCGGTGGATCCCATCCTCATGCAGCCCCCGACGGGGTTCGCCAACATGAATCCCTACTGACGATCCGTTTACGGCTCCGTCTGCCGCGCGGTTTCCTGCACGGCCTCGTCAATCAGACGGCGATGGTCGGCACCGGTCAGACTGCGGGACAACACCTTTTCCGCCGCCAGAAGCGTCAGGTCCACCGCGGCGCGCCGGACCTCCCGCACGGCCTGAAGCTGGTCCCGTTGAATTTCGGATCGGGCCTCGGCCAGCATCCGCTGCGCCTCCTGTTCCATCCGTTGTTCATTCTCCTCGAGCTGAAGAAGGGCCTGCTTGCTTGCCGCCTCCAGTATCGTCCGGGCCTGATCGTGGATGGACTTGAGCTTGGCTTCATACTGGGCCAGAAGAAGCTGCGCCTCAAGCTTGAGCCGCTCGGCCTGGTCCAGATCGTTCCGGATCTTCTTCTCCCGTTCCTCCAACATCCGGAGGATGACGGGAAAGGCAAACCGCCGCAATACGAAGAGCAGTATTCCAAAGGAAACGATCGACCAAAAAACCAACGTCGATAGATAATGAAGGTCAAATTGGGGCATGCCGATTTTCCTTTCTAATGTAACCGGATGGCGGCCCCGATATAGACCGTGGCCAGCACGGTAAACACATAGGCCTGAATGAAGGCCACCAGGAGCTCAAGCAGATAGAGGGCCAGGGTAAAGCCCAACGGGAGCCAGCCCAGCGTAACCCCGCCCAGAAGCACCAGTCCCAACACCACGTTCATCACGGTGTGACCGGCCGTCATGTTGGCAAAGAGCCGCACCGCCAGGGTCACGGGCCGGGCCAGCTGGCTGATGATCTCGACCGGTATCATGATCGGCGTCAGCCACCACGGCGTCCCCGGCGGCACAAAGACCGAGAGGTAATGGGTCCCGTGTAGCACGATCCCCATGATCACGCTCAACAGAAAGACGGCGAAAGCCAGACACGCGTTGACCATCACCTGGCTGGTGATGGTATAGGCTCCGGGGACCAGTCCAAGGAGGTTCGAAAACAGGATGAAGAAGAACAGCGTCGCGATGAAAGGAAAGAGCTTCATCCCCGCTTCGCCCATATTCTCCATGATCATTCCGCGAAGGAACTCGACGCCGACTTCGGCCACGCTTTGAAGCCGGGTCGGAACTAGCCGGCTGCCGCGGGTCGCGACCCAGAAAAAAAGAACAACGGCGGCGCAGACCACCCACATCATCACCACGGCCTGGTTGATCGAGATGTCCAGGCCGAACAGCCTCAAGGGAATCAGGGTATGAAGCTCAAAATGTTCAAGTGGGTTTCCCATCGTTTCCTTTTTTTGAATTCGAAACCGGCGGACGGATCATCCGGTAGAGATTCCGGAACCCGGCGATCGTCCCCAGCACCATCCCGACGAGCATCAGCCACGGACGGGTCGAAAACCAGCGATCGAGACCGTAACCCAGCAGGGCCCCGACCACGATCGTCACGGCCAGCTCCACGCCGACGCGGGCCGCCATAGCCAGCCCCTGACGAAACGGATCCTGTGAATCAGCCATGCTCTTCCCACCGTAAGGGGCCGACAGAGCCGTTATCTAACCAAAAACACCGCGGCTTGTCAAGTTGGACGTCGGGGGCATCTTTACTTTTTCACCGCGACCGTGCGATAATCCGACCCATGACGAATACCAACGAAAAAATCCGAGTCCGGTTTGCGCCCAGCCCGACGGGGTATCTCCATATCGGCGGCGTCCGCACCGCGCTCTTCAACTGGCTGTTTGCGCGGCACCACAAAGGGACCTTCATCCTCCGGATCGAGGACACCGACAGCTCCCGTTCGACGGACGAATCCATCCGGGCGATTCTCGACGGCATGCGCTGGCTGGGTCTGGACTGGGACGAAGGACCCGTCCGCCAGATGGACCGGATCGAGATTTACAAAGAGCATGCCGACCGCCTTCTCAAAAAGGGCTCGGCTTATCTCTGTTACTGCACACCCGAGGAACTCGACGCCCGTCGGAAGGAGGCCCAGGCCAAGAAACTGATCCCCCGCTACGACGGACGGTGCCGGGACCGGAAAGGCCCCGCGCCCGACCGGCCGGCCGCCGTGCGCTTCAAGACCCCGCAGACCGGACAGACTGTCGTGGACGATCTCGTCAAGGGCCGCGTCCAGTTCGACAACGCGCAGATGGACGACCTCATCATGCTCCGTTCCGACGGCGTCCCGACCTATAATTTCGGCGTGGTGGTGGACGACAGCTTGATGGCCATCACGCATGTGATCCGCGGGGACGATCACCTGAACAACACCCCCCGCCAGATCCCGATCTATCATGCGCTCGGTTATCCTCTGCCGAAATTCGCGCATCTGTCCATGATCCTCGGCCCGGACAAGGCCCGCCTCTCCAAGCGTCACGGCGCGACCTCGGTTACGGAGTATCACGACCAGGGCTATCTTCCGGAAGCGCTCATCAACTATCTGGCACGACTCGGCTGGTCGCACGGCGATCAGGAGGTCTTCAGCCGGGAGGAGTTGGTCGATCAATTCTCGCTCGACCGCATCACCTCTTCTCCCGCCGTCTTCAATCCGGAAAAGTTGCTCTGGTTGAACAGCCATTATATTCACGAGGAAGACACCGGACGTCTGGCCGATCTTCTGAAGCCCTTGCTCATCCTGGAAGGCGTGACGGAGGACCGAGTGGATGCATCCATCCTGTCCAAGGTCATCCCGGCGCTCAAGACCCGTTCGCGCACTTTGGTCGAGATGGCCCTTGGCGCGGCCTATTTCTTCAAGGATGCGATCGAGATGGATATTTCCGCGCAGGCGAAGTTTCTGACACCGGACATCCGTCCGCTTTTGACGGACCTGTTCCAACGCCTGAGCGCGGTCTCCCCGTTCACCGCTGCGGAGATGGAACCGGTTTTTAAAAACGTGATGGAAGAAAAAGGCATCAAGCTGTCGAAACTGGCCCAGCCCGTCCGCGTCGCGCTGACCGGCCGGACCGTGAGTCCCGGAATATACGAGGTGATGGAAATACTCGGAAAGGATCGGAGTCTGCAGCGTCTAAAAAAAGCGATTGACTTGATTCCGACGGATGTTGCAAAATAGCCACGCGTTTGCCGTACCAAAGGTTTGGGGGATCGTCTAGCGGCAGGACGGCAGACTCTGACTCTGTCTACCGAGGTTCGAATCCTCGTCCCCCAGCCAAATTTCATCGCCGTTCGGACAGGATCTTCAGCCGCGATTTTTATGCCGCGACACATCTCAAACCCCTCACCCCTCATCCGCTGTCCCTGGCCCACGGCGGGTGATCCGCTCTATCTCTCTTACCACGACGACGAATGGGGCGTGCCGGTGCATGACGACCGAAAGATCTACGAGTTTCTGTTGCTGGAAGTCTTCCAGGCCGGGTTGTCCTGGCGCACGGTGCTCTACAAGCGGGAGAATTTTCGCAAAGCATTTGCCGGCTTCGATTATCGCAAAGTGGCCCGCTTCGGCCGGCGAGACGTCGCCCGGCTGCTCAAGGACGCCGGCATCATTCGCAACCGTCTGAAGATCGAGGCGGCCGTCAACAACGCGCAACGGTTTATGGAAGTGCGGCGCGAGCATGGCACCTTCGCCGACTACATGTGGTCGTGGGTAAAGCACAAACCCATCGTCCACCATTTCAGCAGGCTGAAAGACTATCCGCCCTATACGGAGGAAGCCGTGGCCTGGTCGAAGGATTTGAAGAAGCGCGGATTCAAATTTCTCGGCCCGACCGTGCTCTACGCCCATATGCAGGCCGTGGGCATGGTCAACGATCACACCATCGATTGCTTCCGCCGCGCCCGAACCTAGGAATCCGGTTTTTTTCTTGAAACATGAACGCGATGATTCTATGATGGAGATCGGCAAGAGGGCATTGTGAACAGAACGAAAAACGGGAGAGGTGCTATCATGACTAAATTTTTATTCGTGGGACTTCTGGCATTGATCGGGACGGCGTTCGCGGCCTCATCGGCCACGGCCGCGGCTCTGAAGACGATTGACGGCAAGGAAATGGAGGCCCTGATGTCCGACGGCAGACCGATGGTGATCGTCGATGTGAGGGAACCGAATGAATTTGCGGCCGGCCATATCAAGGGCGCGATCAATATCCCGTATGACGACGCGAAGCCGAGGATCGTAAAGGAACTTGCCCCGAAGGATCGGATCGTGTTCGTCTGCCACGGCGGGCCGATGGGCGATGAACTCGGGAAGCTGCTCGTCAAGAACGGCTATCCGGATGTTTATAATCTTGCGGGCGGCATGAAAAAATGGCGGGGAGCCGTCATCCGCTGAAGCGGGCCCATGAGCCTTGCGCGACGCGACCTTTTCTATATCCTCTTTGCGGTATCGGGCTTCTCCGGACTCATTTATGAATCGGTCTGGACGCACTATCTGAAATTGTTCCTGGGGCACGCCGCCTTCGCCCAGACGCTGGTGCTGACGATCTTCATGGGCGGACTGGCCCTGGGATCCTGGATCAGCAGCCGGTTCTCGTCCCGATGGATGAACCTGCTGCTGGGTTATGCCGTCGTCGAAGGCCTGATCGGACTATCGGGTCTGGTCTTCCATGGGACCTTCACGTTGGTCACCGACGCGGCCTACCGGCATATCCTGCCTGGACTCGGGTCCGATGCCCTGGCAAAGACGGCGACCTGGGTGATATCGGGTTTGCTCATTTTGCCGCAATCGGTGCTGCTGGGAATGACCTTCCCCCTCATGACCGCCGGTATCATCCGTCGGTATCCGGATCATCCGGGCGAATCGCTCTCCCTTCTCTACTTCACCAACAGTCTCGGGGCCGCGATCGGCGTGCTGGTCAGCGGGTTTGTCCTGATCGGATGGATCGGGCTTCAGGGCACCCTGATGACCGCGGGGCTCTTGAACCTTTTTGTCGCCGCCGCCATGGGGATGCTGATCGGAACATCCGAACCCTCCGTGACGGTCTCCTCCGTCCGCCACCGGGACTCGATTCGTTCCATCGGAAACATCCGCCCGCACCATCTCCTTCTGTTCGTATCATTCATGACCGGGCTGGCCTCATTTGTTTACGAGATCGGCTGGATCCGCATGTTGAATCTGGTCCTGGGCAGCGCGACCCATGCCTTCGAATTGATGCTCAGCGCGTTTATTTTCGGTCTCGCCTTCGGGGGACTTTGGATCCGGCGGCAGCTGGATCGCCTTGCGAATCCCGAAAAAAGCATTGGTATTGTTCAGGTCGTAATGGGATGCCTGGCCGCTTCGACCCTCCTGTTTTATGATCGCACGTTTGATCTCATGCGCCTGATCATGAATGGCCTGGACAAAAATGAAACAGGATATGTGATCTTCAACATTTCAAGCCACGCGATTGCGCTGCTCGTGATGTTTCCGGCGACCTTCCTCGCCGGCATGACCCTGCCGCTGATTACCCACACTTTAATGATCCGGGGATATGGAGAGAAGAGCATCGGGGCGGTCTACGCGGCCAACACCGTCGGAGCGATCGCGGGCGTCTTATTGGCGGTCCACCTCGGAATGCCCTACCTGGGGCTGAAAGGCCTGATGGTGTCGGGGGCGGGTTTGGATATCGCAGCCGGGCTGTTGCTGTTATGGATGTACAGCCGGCGGCCCGACCCGCGTTGGGCGATTTCGTGGACCGGGGCCGGGATCGGCGTTTTGGCGGCGGTGATGTTTTGGAGCCATCTGGATCCGCTTAAAATGTCTTCCGGGATTTATGAGAACGGCTTCTTCCCGGATCAACGGATCTGGCAGGCCCTTTTCCACCGAGACGGAAAGACGGCCACCGTTGATATCACGAAGTCCGCCGACGGGACCGTCGTACTCAAGACCAACGGCAAGGTGGATGCCAGCATCATGATGTCGCCCGACCATCCCTATGCCCTCGATGAGAGCACGCAGATCCTGTTAGGCATTCTTCCCGTCGCGTATCATCCCGCCGCCCGGACGGGGGCCGTGATCGGGTTTGGATCCGGGATGACGACGCATGCCCTGCTTCAATTTCCCGGGATCGAACGCGTCGATACGATCGAGATCGAACCCGAGATCATCGAGGCATCGACGGTTTTCAGACCGAGAGTCGAGGCGGCCTATTCCGATCCAAGGAGCCATCTCTATATCGAGGATGCCAAGGCTTTTTTTGCCACGTATCAAAAACAGTACGACATCATTATTTCCGAGCCGTCCAACCCCTGGGTCAGCGGCGTTTCGGGCCTTTTTACGGACGAATTCTACCGTGTCATCACGAGACATCTGAATCCCGACGGGATTCTGGTCCAGTGGTTCCAGCTGTACAATATCGAAACCCGTCTCGTGGCCTCGGTCATGAAGGCTCTGTCGCGGCATTTTGACGACTATGTTTTGTACGCCCCCAATCAAGGCGATCTGATCATCGTGGCCAAAGTCAAAGGAGCGACGGCGCTGAATCCCCGTGTCCTGGCCGTCCCCGGCATCCGCCGGCTGATCGCACAGGTCGACATCGTCAACGAACAGGATCTCGATCGGCGAAAGCTGGGAAATAAAAAAGCCCTCGATCCGCTTTTCCAGTCGTTCCGCCTGCCGATGAATTCGGACTATTA
>JACQFA010000093.1 GCA_016200255.1 Nitrospirota bacterium
CGTCACGCCCTGCCGGCCGGCGACGAGAGGGACCTCCGGCCAGCTCACCCGCAGATCAGCCTCCTTCAGCCGCACGGTATCCAGACTCCCGCCGAATCCCGCGCTGCCCGAGGTTCGGTCGCCGGTCCCGTTGCCCGTCGGCGTGGAATTCAGCGTGGCGACATCCTGTCCGCTCGAGCCGTTGAAGAAATCGACCAGGACGACCCCCGTCGCCAGCCCTTCGGCCGCCGAAACCTTCAATCGAAAACGTTCGTCGTTGAAAACTTCCCGATCCTTGATGCCGCTGTTCAGGTCGCTCAGGTTGTCGGTATAAAATCCGCGCGCGCGAAATTCGCCGCCGAACTTCATCTCGGCCGCCCGTGCCGTCAACGGCGCCGCGGCGGCCATTAAACACAAAACCATCAAACCGTAATATAATTGCTTCATGATTTTTCCCCCCGGGATCACGGTTGTCGGATATTCAGCACGGCATTCTGGGCCAGATCCAGAAACGGGCCGGGATAGACCCCGATCAACAAAACGACCGCGGCCGCGACGGCCAGCACCATCACGGCGGCCGGCGGGGCGACCCATCGGACCGCGGCATCCGGTTCCTTCATGTACATCACCATGACCACTTTAAGATAGAAATAGGCCGAGACAGCCGAGAAGACCACGCCGAGCACCACCAGCCAGGTGAGATGCGCGTTGACGGCCGCCATGAAGATATAGAATTTTCCGGTGAAGCCGGCCGTCGGCGGGATGCCGGCCAGGGAGAACATGAAGATCAGCATCGCAAAGGCCGCGAGCCGGTTCTTCCCGGCCAGGCCGGCGAAGTCGGCAATCTCGTCCCCCTCCACCTCGCCCCGGCGGAGGAGCATCACGACCCCGAACGCGCCCAGGGTCATCAGGGCGTAGGCTCCCATGTAAACCATCAGGCTCATGATCCCGACACGGTCTCCCACGATCAGGCCAATCAGTGCGTACCCGGCATGGGCGACGCTGGAATAGGCCAGCATCCGCTTGATATTGGTCTGGACCAGCGCCACGACATTGCCCAGCACGATCGTGACGACCGCGAGGAAGATCAGGAGGAGCTGCCAGTCCGGCTGGATCTCGCCCAGGGACCCGATGAAGACGCGGAGGAAAACCGCAAAGCTAGCCGCCTTGGAGCCGACCGAGAGAAAAGCCGTGACCGGCGTCGGCGCACCCTCGTAAACGTCCGGCGCCCACATATGAAACGGAACGGCCGCGATCTTGAAACCGAATCCCGCGATCAGGAAAATCATCGCCAGTATCCAGGCCGGATTGCCCGTTTCCTCCGCACGGAGATGCAGGCCCAGGGCCTCCAGATTCGTCGTCCCGGACAGCCCTTACAGGAGGGAGATGCCGAACAATAAAATTGCGGACGAAAACGAACCCAGAATAAAATATTTCGCCGAGGCCTCGAGCGACTTCGCCTCGAACCGTTTGAAGCCGGCCAGAATGTAAAAGGGGATAGCCATCAGCTCGAGTCCGAGGAAAACAGTGATCAGGTCCGAGGCCGAGACCAGGATCATCATCCCGCAGACGGCGAACAGGACGAAGGCGTAATACTCCCCGAGTTCGATCCCTTCGCGTTTGAGATATCCCACCGATAACAGAATGGTCATCGCGGCCGCGACGTAAAACAGCAGCTTGAAGAAGCTCCCGAACGGATCGAGGACGAACATCCCGTTCAGGACCGGCAGGTCGGCCCCCATCAGTTGAACGGTGGCGTAGAAGGCCAGGCCCAGCGCGGCCAGGCCAAAATAGGCCGGGATCTCCCGCCGGCCCTTCGGCAGAAACGGCTCGATCAGCAGGATGACGCAGGCATAGACCGCGACGATGATCTCCGGAAGAACGGCGCCGATATCGGTCGCGGGAAAATTCATGGCCGGGTCCAAACCTCCGAAATCTGCAGCGGTGCGACCGCATTCACCTGTTCAAGAAGGTGACCCACGCTGGAATGGATCATCGACAGCCAGGGACCGGGATACAGCCCGATCAGGAAGACCAGCGCCGCCAAGGGAATGACGGTGACAAGCTCCCGGGTATTCAGATCGGGCAGACCGGACGATCGGGCCGGCGCCGCCGTCCCAAAGACCATCGGTTGAACCAGCCGGAGCATATAGTACGCCGACAGTATCAGTCCGAGGGTGGCCGCGGCGGCCAGGGGCCGATGCCGACCGAAGGAACCCGCCAGGACCAGAAACTCTCCGATGAAGTTATTCGTGCCGGGAAATCCAAATGAGGCGAAGGAAAAAATGACCCAGAAGGCCGCATACACGGGCATCGACTTCGAGATCCCCCCGTAATCCTCGACGAGCCGGCTGTGCGTTCGGTCATAAAACTGGCCGATCACAAGAAACAGCGCCCCGGTCGTGATGCCGTGATTGACCATCTGAAGAAGCGCCCCTTCCACCCCGGGGGCATTAAATACGAAAATTCCCAGCGTCACAAAACCCATGTGCGAGACCGACGAATAAGCGATCAGTTTCTTCAAGTCGGTCTGGGCCAGGGCCATGAAAGCCCCGTACAGTATGGCCGCCGCCGACAGCGTCATGATCACCGGACTGAAGGTCAGCGACGCCTGGGGGACCATCGGGAGACAGAACCGAAGGAAGCCGTACGCGCCCATCTTCAACAAAATACTGGCCAGGATGACGCTGCCCGCGGTGGGCGCTTCCACATGGGCATCCGGCAGCCAGGTATGAAAGGGAACCATGGGGACCTTGATCGCGAAGGCCAGGAAGAAGGCCCAAAACACCCAGAACTGGACCGCAGCCGAATAGGGCTTTCCCATCAGACTGATGATGTCAAAGGTGTGTCCCCCGGCAAAAAATAAGACGAGGATCGCCACCAAAAGTAACAGGCTGCCCGCCAGGGTGTAGAGGAAAAACTTGATCGCCGCATAAATCCGGTTCGGGCCGCCCCATACCCCGATGATCAAATACATCGGGATCAACATCGCCTCCCAGAAGACGTAGAACAACACGAAGTCCGTCGCCACAAAGACGCCGATCATGGCGGCCTCCATCACCAGGAGGGTGATCATGAACTCCTTGACCCGCGAGGTGATCGAGGTCCAGGAACACAGGACGCAGATCGGGGAAAGCATCGTCGTTAAAATAACAAACAGTACGCTGATCCCGTCCACGCCGACCGCATAATGAATATTGAAGGACGGCACCCACGGGTAACGTTCCACAAACTGCATGGCATGGGTCCCGCCATCAAAGGCCGGGAGGAGAGTGACCGATATCAGAAAGTTCACCAGGGTCAGGCCCAAGGCAAACTGTTTCATCCAACGGTCGGCCCCGCGCATAAAACCCAGGACGACCGCCCCAAGCAGCGGCAGAAAAATCAAGACGCTTAAGATACGACTCACCTCCTCTACAGAAACAGCAAATAGACCGCCAGAATCACAAAGGCGCCCGTGATCATCACCAGCGCGTAATTCTGCAACTGCCCGGTTTGAAGCCGACGCATTTGCAGCGCGCAGGCATAAATTGCCGAAGCCACGCCGTTGACAGCCCCGTCGACGACACGGCGTTCGAAAACCCATGACCATCGAACCCATCGTTCAAGCGGATCCAGGATGAGGGTGAGGTAGGCTTCACCGAGGAGCGCATCGATTCGGGCGATGGGATGTTGTGCGAGCCAGAGGAGGCCGCGGCCCCCCTTCCGGTAGAACCAGTCGGTATCCAGACTGATCGTCGCCTCCGGA
>JACQFA010000094.1 GCA_016200255.1 Nitrospirota bacterium
ATCGAATCGATCACGATGGACCGCGAGGTGATGCATCTTCGCGACTCACTGATTCCGCAATACGCCGAGATGATTTACAACGGCTACTGGTTCTCGCCGGAACGGGAGATGCTCCAGAATGCGATGGATGCCGCTCAGAAAAATGTAAGCGGGACCGCCCGACTGGACCTTTATAAAGGAAACTGCACCATCGCCGGACGAAGGTCGGACCGGTCGCTCTACAACCCGGAACTGGCGACCTTCGAGGCCGACACGGTCTACAACCAGCGGCTGGCCGAGGGCTTTATCCGTCTGAACGCGCTTCGCTTGCAGCAACGGGTGAAGAAGGGGAAATGAAAGAAAAATCCAAAAATAAAAAAATGTGGTCCGGACGGTTCAAGTCCACCACGAACAAACTCGTCGAAACCTTCACGGCCTCGCTGCCGTTCGACCGGCGGCTTTATGCGCATGATATCGCCGGAAACATCGCCTGGGCGCGCGCACTGGCCCACGCGAAGGTTTTGACCAAAGACGAGGCGGACAAAATTACGGACGGACTGAAGACCGTCAAGAAGGCGATCGAAGACGGCCGGGCCGAATTCTCGGACCGGGATGAAGACATCCACATGGCAGTCGAGCGGCTACTGACCGAGACGATCGGCGAGTTGGGCGGAAAACTCCATACCGGCCGAAGCCGGAACGACCAGGTGGCACTCGACCTGCGCCTGTATCTGCGGGACGAAATAAAGCAGATTATCGAGGCGGTCAAGGCGCTTCAGTCCGCGCTGACGGCCAAGGCCAAGAACCATATCGATGTCGTAATGCCCGGCTATACGCATCTTCAGAAGGCCCAGCCGATCCGGTATGCCCATTACCTTCTGGCCTATTACGAGATGCTGGAGCGCGACCGGCTTCGGTTTCAGGACGGCTTTCAACGCGTCAATGTCATGCCGCTCGGCTCCGGCGCGCTCGCCGGAACGAACTACCCGATCGACCGGGAGGCACTGGCCGAAGCGCTGGGATTTCCGTCCGTCACGCAGAACAGCCTGGACGCCGTGAGCGACCGGGACGGCGCGATCGAGTTTCTGTCGGCCGCCGCCATCTTGATGATGCACCTTTCGCGGTTTTGCGAAGAGCTCATCCTCTGGTCCACGGAGGAGTTTGGTTTTCTGGAACTACCCGATTCCTACTGCACCGGAAGCAGTCTCATGCCGCAGAAAAAAAATCCGGATGTTCCCGAACTCATCCGCGCCAAGACCGGCCGGGTCTACGGACATCTCATCGCGCTTCTGACCGTGATGAAGGGCCTGCCGCTGGCCTATAACAAAGATCTTCAGGAAGACAAGGAGGCCGTCTTCGATACCGTCGAGACGACAAAAAACAGCCTGACGATCCTGACCGGACTGGTCAAGGGAATGACCGTTCGAAGGGAGGCCGCGGAACGGGCGGCCGGAAAAGGTTTTCTTCTGGCGACCGAGGCGGCCGATTATCTGGTCGGGAAAGGCCTTCCGTTTCGCCAGGCCCATGAGGTGGTCGGCCGGATCGTGCGGTACTGCCTTGACCAGCATAAGGACTTCTCACAGATCTCTTTAAAAGAGCTCCAAAAGTTCTCGAGCCGGTTTCAGAAAGATATCCTCGGCTATCTTGATCTGGAGGCCTCTCTGGAGCGAAAACAATCAACCGGCGCCACCGCACGGAACCGGATACGGGAACAGATCCGCCGGATCGAAGGTAAATAGAATGTGGCTGGACTGGATACGACGA
Organism: Nitrospirota bacterium; assembly: GCA_016200255.1. Classification (GTDB taxonomy): domain Bacteria; phylum Nitrospirota; class Nitrospiria; order JACQBZ01; family JACQBZ01; genus JACQFA01. The sequence goes on from JACQFA010000094.1 coordinate 1,744, forward strand.
CGTTCCTCCGGCACTGTTTTCCTGCTTATTTTTGTATTGTTTTTGTCCGCGGGATGTGGTAGAAAAGGAGACCCTATCGCTCCGGAAGATGTCCCTTCAAAGGAGCGTTCTCAACCGCAAGGAAACGAACCGGTAGTCCCCGGCCCGGAAAAAGAGTCGAACTGAGGAGATGGATCATGGCACTGATATCATTGGAACCCGCAAAAAAGGTCAAAAACCTTCTCCTCCTGATCGATCCCTACCCGGAGGACAATCCGTACCGGATCAATCCGAAGGAGATGCAGGCGATCTGGTTCCCGAAACTGTCGCTGCCGGTCATCGCGTCCCGTACCCCGAAAAGTTGGGACGTCCGTATCGTGGATGAGAGCCGCACGATCGTACGGAAGGATCTGATCGATGCGGTGATCAAGGAACGCGGGGCCGAGAATCTTTTGGTCGGCCTCTCGACCCAGATGACCTGCTACACCCCCCGGGCTTATGAGCTCGCGGATCAATTTCGCGCGCGGGGCGTCAAGGTCTGTCTGGGCGGAACCCATGCCACCTATATGCCGGACGAGGCCAAGCTTCACGCGGACGTGGTCGTGAAGTTCGAGGCGGACGATATCTGGCAGACCATCATCGCCGATTTCGAACGCGGCGCCCTTCAGCCGTTCTACGAGATGGGCGCCTATCCGACGATGGAGAACTACGTCCATCCCCGGATCGATCTCCTTCCGACCGGCTCCTACATGACGAACCAGTGCCTTCAAACCACCCGCGGCTGCCATTTCGATTGCGAGTTCTGCTCCGTCTCCCCGTTCAACGGAAAGAGCTCACGGCGGCGGGCTATCGACGATATCGTCGCCGAGATCCAGCGGATCAAGGAATGGCGGAGAAACCAGCTTGTGGAAAAGATGATCGAAGGACCGGTCTGGCACCGGATCGGCACCGGGCTTCGCATCCTGACCGGAATCGAGGACGGGACGATCTTCGCCTTCGTGGACGACCTTCACAACTCCAACCGCGACTACTGCAAGAAACTCTGGACCGCCTTGAAAGAGCTGAACATCAAATGGGGGGCCCAGTGCACCCTTTTTCTGGGCAACGAACCGGACATGGTGAAACTCGCGGCCGAGAGCGGCTGCGTCGCGATGTTCGTGGGACTCGAGTCGATCAACCAGGACGTTTTAACCCAGATGAACAAGGGATTCAACCAGGACAAACGGTACGAGGACCAGATCAAATGCTTCCATGATCACGGCATCATGGTCAATCCCGGCATCATCTTCGGCTCGGATGCGGACGATGAATCGGTGTTCGAAAACACGGTCGAGTTCCTGATCAAATGCCGCGTCGAGCTGGCCTATATCAATATCTCGACCCCGCTTCCCGGCACGGCGCTTTTCGAGCGGATGAAGACCGAAGGCCGCATCTTCGACTGGAACTGGGCCCATTACGATGGCAAGCATGTGGTCTATCGCCCGAAGCGGATGACGCCGGAAGTTTTACTGGAAGGATTTTATTGGGCCAACCGTCAGTTCTTTTCGATCCCGTCCATTCTCACGCGGATGTCCTCCACCAGCCAGCGTATCGCCTCCCGCTGGGTGATGAACTGGCGGTTCCGGCAACTCATTCAACGGACCTGTCCCAAGGGGCGGCTGTCGCCCCTGGCCAAGACCTTGAAGAAACTTGACGTGGAGCTGCCCTCGATCGACACGGGGCATCTCATTCCGAACGCACTGAATGCCGTGAAGAGCTCGGTCAAGGAGGCGAGCGTCCAAATCGACCGGTATCTTAAGATGAAGGTCAAAAAACATGAGGGACTGACCACGCTTCTGATCGACCTCGAAGGCACGCTGGATCACGTCAATGTCGCCGAGGTCAAGAAGCGGATATTGAAAGCCGCCAACAAGGCGAAAATGGATATCGTCATCAATTTTGAACATCTCAAATACGCCGCGCCAGAGGCGATCCCGGCGCTCCTCGATTGGAAACCGCTCAAGCATCTCGCCCCCGCGGTGCGGATCAAGGTGATGAATCTGAAAACCTCGTTCAAGGAAACGGTGGATCACCTTTCGCTGGCGGGACGTGAAATCTCCAAGGAGGAGTTGTCGAAACCCAATTATGCATGAGTTCCATTATCGGAAAAACGAGCTGTTTTGTGAAGACGTCCCGGTCAAGACCATCGCCGAGAAAACAGGCACACCGTTTTACCTCTACAGCGCCAAGACCCTCCTGAACCATTACCGGGCGTACGACTCGGCCTTCGCCTCGATCCCGCATCTCATCACCTTCGCGATGAAGGCCAACTCCAATCTGGCGGTCCTGCGTCTTTTCGCCAGGGAAGGCGGCGGCGCGGACATCGTCTCGGGTGGGGAGCTCTACCGGGCCCTGCAGGCCGGGGTGGATCCCCGGAAGATCAATTTCGCGGGCGTCGGAAAAACGGCCGAAGAGATTCGATACGCCCTCCAATCGAACATCCTGATGTTCAATGTCGAATCCTCCCAGGAACTCCGGATGATCGACCAGGTGGCGGGACCCCTGGGGAAAAAGGCCCGGGTGGCGCTGCGGGTCAATCCGAACGTGGATCCCAAAACGCATCCGTACATCTCGACCGGCATGAAGAAACACAAATTCGGGATCGGCATCGACAAGGCGATGGAAGAGTACAAGCTGGCCGCCTCCCTCAAGCATATCGAGGTGGTCGGTATCCATCAACATATCGGGTCCCAATTGACCGAGACCGCTCCGTATGTCGACGCGCTTCGACGGCTTCTCGGCCTGGTCGAGGAGCTCCGGCGGACCGGGATTCAAGTCCAGTACGTCAATATCGGCGGAGGACTGGGCATCACCTATGACGATGAGACGCCGCCCCTGCCCAAGGACCTGGCGACGGCCATCGGGCCGCTCGTGAAGGACCTCAAATGCGTCCTGATCATGGAGCCGGGCCGCGCGCTGGTCGGAAACGCCGGCATCCTGGTGACCAAGGTTCTCTACACCAAGGAAGGGGACACCAAAAAATTCGTGATCGTGGACGCCGCGATGAACGATCTCATCCGTCCGAGCCTGTACGGGGCGTTTCACCTGATCCAGCCGGTGATCCGCCATGGACGGAAGCCGATCACGGCCGACGTGGTCGGCCCGATCTGCGAGTCGTCCGATTTTCTGGCGAAGGACCGCGAACTGGAGGAATGCCTGCCGGAGGAATATCTGGCCGTGATGAGCGCCGGCGCGTACGGATTTGCGATGGCCTCGAACTACAACGCCCGTCCGCGGGTGCCGGAGATCCTGGTGAACGGCGACCGCTATTACACCGTGAGGGATCGTGAGACGCACGCCGATCTGATCCGGGGCGAGCATATCCCCGAGTTCTTAAAGTAGATCCCATGAAAAAAATTCCCTTCTACAAAATGAGCGGCAGCGGTAACGATTTTATACTGATCGACAACCGTCGCGGTGTCTTGAAAAATTTCAAAGGCCGGAAAATCAACCGGTTCGCGGCCGCCGTCTGCACGCACCGGATGTCGGTCGGCGGCGACGGCCTGATCCTGATCGAACGCGCCGCCCGCCCAAAGACGGCCCATTTCTGCTGGCGGCTGTTCAATACCGACGGGACCGAGGCCGAGCTGTCCGGAAACGGCGGACGCTGCGCCGCGCGGTTCGCCTATCTAAAAAAAATCGCGCCGGCCCGAATGGTTTTTGAAACGCTGGCCGGACCGATCCGGGCCGAGATCAAGGGGACGAACGTCAAGATCCAGATGCCGACGCCGCAGTCCCTCCGGCTGGACGTCAAGATCCCGGTCCGGGACAAAACCTACATCGGCCATTTTTTGAACACCGGCGTGCCCCACACCGTGCTGTTCGTGGATGATCCGGCCGCGGTCGATCTCGTCCCTCTGGGCAGGGCGATACGGCATCACGAGCTGTTTCAGCCGGCCGGAACCAATGTCAATTTTGCGACGATCAAGACCCCCGGCCTGGTCCGGATGCGGACGTACGAGCGCGGCGTGGAGGATGAAACACTGGCCTGCGGCACCGGCGCCGTCGCGACGGCCCTGATCGCGGGCGCGCTGGGGCAGGGCCGGTCCCCCATGACCCTGCGGCAGCAGAGCGGGATGGCCCTCCGCGTTTATTACCGATGGGACGGACGGGTTTTCTCGGACGTCTTCCTCGAAGGCGACGCCCGCGTCGTTTACGAAGGCGAGATGGGAGACGAGACCCGACCGGTTATTTCATGATCCGATTCTGGTCCCTAATCATCCTCGTTCTGTTCGGTCTTCTGCTTTCGGGAAACCTCGTCTCGCTCTATACCGACTGGCTCTGGTTTCAGGAAGTCGGACAGCTGCCGGTTTACATGATCACCCTGGGGGCCGAGTTCAAGACGGGCCTGGCCTTCGGCCTTTTGTTCTTCGTCGTCTTTTACCTGAATCTTTCCTGGGCCCACCGTTACCGCGACGCCGGTCGCTGGGATCGCACGCAACAATGGCTCGACCTGCCTTTCCGCACACAGCTTGATCCTCAAATTACAAAACTGATCCCGGCCCTGTCGGCCGTCGTCGCCTTTCTCGCAGGTCTGAACGGGGCCTCCCAGTGGGAAAAATTTCTTCGGATGATGAATGCCTCCGGCTTCGGACTGTCCGATCCTGTTTTTGGAAACGATTTCGGGTTCTACGTCTTCAAGCTGCCCTTCATCAATTTTGTCCAGGGCGGACTGATGGGCATGCTGATCCTCATCTCGCTTTTCACGGCCTTCCTCTACGTTTATCACGGCGGCCTCGGCGTCGGCCCGAAGGGTTTTTTTATCGACGCGGGACCCAAACGGCATCTGACCGGACTGATCGGCCTGATCCTGGCGGTCAAAGCGGCCGGCTATCGGTTATCGGCCTATGAGCTTCTTTTCACGACCCGCGGCGTGGTCACGGGGGCTGTTTATGCCGACCTCCATGCGCGCATCCCGGCGCTCAATCTTCTGGCCGTACTGTCGCTGCTGGCCGCGACGGCCGTGATCGCCGGAGGATACCGACGGGGATGGCGTCTGCCCTTAACGGCCGTGGCCGCGCTGGCCGCGGTCCATATCCTGGGCGGGTCGGTTTATCCGGACTTCCTGCACCGGTTCCGGGTGCTGCCGAACGAGATCGTCTTCGAGCGGCCCTATATCCAGGAAAATATCAAGGCGACCCGGTATGCCTACGGCCTCAACAATATCGAAGAGCAGGAATTCCCGGCCGAGGAAAATCTCACCATCCAGGATCTGGCCAAAAACGACCTCACCCTCAAGAACGTGAGGCTCTGGGACCATCGGCCGCTTCTTTCGACCTACCGCCAGCTCCAGCAGATCCGGACCTATTACGATTTCGTGGGCGTGGACAACGACCGGTACGAGATCGACGGGGAATACCGGCAGGTGATGCTCTCCCCGCGGGAGCTTTCGTCCCGGAACCTGCCCGGCGGGGCGAACTGGATCAACGAGCATCTCACCTACACGCACGGGTACGGCGTGGCGATGGGCCCGGTCAACCGGATTTCGAAGGAGGGCCTGCCCGAGTTCATGATCAAGGACATCCCGCCCGTCTCGACCGTCAATCTCAAGATCACCCGGCCCGAGATCTATTACGGCGAGCTGACGAACAGCGACGTCTTTGTGAAGACCAAGTCGCTGGAGTTCGACTATCCGCTGGGCGATAAGAACGAATACTCGGTTTATAACGGAAAAGGGGGCGTCCCGGTCGGCTCGCTTTTCCGAAAACTGATGCTCTCGGTCCAGTTCGCCTCGATCAAGATACTGCTCTCGAACGACATCACGGCCGAGAGCCGCGTGTTGTACTACCGAAACATCATTGACCGCGTCCGACGGCTGGCGCCGTTCCTCGACTACGATCAGGACCCCTATCTGGTCATCACGAAGGAGGGACGGCTGGTCTGGATCGTGGACGGCTACACCACGACCGACCGTATCCCCTATTCACATCAACTCAAAGACGTCGGCAATTATATCCGGAATTCGGTCAAGGGCGTGATCGACGCCTACGACGGAACAGTCACGCTCTATATCAACGATCCCGACGATCCGATCATCCGGACCTACGACACGATCTTCCCCGGACTCTTGAAACCGCTCGACCGGATGCCGGCCGACCTCCGGTCCCATCTTCGGTATCCCGAAGACCTCTTCCGTGTCCAGGCCCATCTCTACGCCAAGTACCATATGCAGGACCCGCAGATCTTCTACAATCAGGAGGATCTCTGGAACATCCCCTCCAAGGGCGATCAGAACATGGAACCCTACTACACGATCATGAAACTTCCGAAGGAGACGAAGGAAGAATTTATTCTGATGGTCCCGTACACGCCGGCCAAGCGGGACAACATGGCGGCCTGGATGGCCGCGCGGGCCGATGCGCCCCATTACGGAAAGCTGATCGTCTATCTCTTCCCGAAACAAAAACTGATCTACGGCCCGCGGCAGATCGAGGCCCGGATCGATCAGGACGGCTATATCTCGCAACAGATCACGCTCTGGAGCCAGCGCGGCTCGAAAGTGATCCGGGGCAGCCTGCTGGTAATCCCGATCGAGAATTCGCTCCTTTATATCGAGCCGCTCTATCTCTCGGCCGAGGCCGGATCGCTTCCGGAGCTTCGGCGGGTGGTCGTCGCCTACGGCAATCAACTCTCGATGCAGGACAATCTGGAAGGCGCGTTGGCCGCGATCTTTGGCGGACATCCGTTGACCGTCTCCAAACCGGAAGCGGCGGGCGCGGCGCCGGCGGCCGGCGGCTCCAGGGACAGGATCCATTCCGCGCTTTCCCATTTTGAGCGGGCCCAGGAACTTTTGCGTCAGGGCGATTGGGCCGGCTATGGGAAGGAACTCAAGGAGACCGAGACGATACTGCGCGAGCTCGCGCGCGAAGGGAAATGATCCTCATGGTGATCCTGATCGGCATCGCGACTTTTTTCTCGACTCTGTTGGGCGGCCTTTTTGCGCTTCGCCTTAAAGACCGGCTCCACCTGATTCTGGGCTTCAGCGCCGGCGCGATCATCGGCGTCGCCTTCTTCGATTTGATGCCCGGGGCGCTTGAAATCGGAACCAAAAATCATTCCCCGGCGTTTATCACGGCCCTCATCGCCGTCGGTTTCCTGGCCTACCTCGTTCTGGACCGGGCCGTGATATTGCACGGCCATCATGAAGACAAGGATCAGCTTCGCCGGGGGAGTTTCGGCGCGGGCAGTCTCTCCATCCACAGTTTTCTCGACGGGGCGGGCATCGGTCTTGCGTTCAAGGTCTCGGCCGGGCTGGGCACCGTCGTCGCGCTGGCCGTTCTGACCCATGATTTCTCGGACGGCATTAATACGGTCGGGTTCATTTTGAAAAATAAAGGCGAACGGGACCGGGCGTTTCGCTGGTTGCTGGTCGACGCGTTCGCTCCCGTCGCCGGCGTCATCTCGACGCTTTTCTTTACCCTCCAGGAATCAACGCTCGGACTGCTTCTCGCCCTCTTCTCGGGGTTCTTCCTGTATATCGGCGCAAGCGATCTGCTGCCCGAAAGTCATCATGCCCATCCGGTGGTCTGGACGACCTTTATGACCGTGGTGGGAATGGGGGTTCTTTATATCGTGACCCGCCTCGCAGCGATCTGACGCGTCCTGGACTTCTTCGGCAATTTGAATACGGGGCGAGGCACGTACTTCTTCGCCCTGTCAGCCAGTCCATTGTAGAACCGGGTCACCAGGGGTTCGGCGCGGATGGACGACCGGCTCCATCGCTCGATCCGGAGACCGGAAGAAGAGCGCACGCGGCTCAGGGCCACGTAGGCCTGTCCCGGTTCCCAGAGAGCCTTAAGATCGACGATCATCCGATCCAGAGTTGCGCCCTGCGCTTTGTGAATCGTCGTGGCCCACGCGAGCATCACGGGAAAATTCCAGGCGGCCGCCACTTCGCGGCCGTCGCCATCGAGATACGAGAACTTTTCCTTCCCAAGGACGATCTCCTTTCCGGTCAGAAGACGGATCCCCAACGCATCCTCCGAAATCCGCCCCACATGCCCGAGACTGCCGTTGACCCAGCGGAGTTTTCCGGAGACGTCATTCTTTCGCATCATGACCAGTGCGCCTTCCTTGAGTTGTAGATCGTCCGGGATGGGGACCACGCGCCGCGCGGTTTCGAAGTACCGTTCCTCGCCGACATACTGCGTCGGGAAGGAGCGGACCGGATGGGGAATCGCGGTAAGCCGCCGGCGGTTGTACTCCTCGGCCTGCGCACGATGCGGGTAGAGGCGGGTGCCCTCTTCCTGCTCCAGGAACGGAGCCGTGCGCTGATCGAGGAAGCGAAGCACCTCGTCGTTCACGACGCCTTCGCGGACGAAGTTGAGGACGGCTAGAAAATTCAGGTCCTGGGTCCGCATGACGGTCGAGAGGAGCGCCGGCTGGAAATCGCTCTCCAGCCATACGGGATGCAGAAAGGCCCAGTCTTTCCGAGGACCCTCGGGCGTTACGGGAGGAAGCTGCGCGAAGTCGCCGACGGCGATGATCCGGAGCCCTCCCCAGGGAGCATCCACGCCCCGGGCGCTGCGTGTGACGACCTCCGCGGCTTTCATCGTCTCCCCGGAGAGCATCGATACCTCGTCGATCACAATGCAGCAGGCGCGTTGGAGCCGGCCGATCACCTTCCGGTTCTTGAGCGCGCGGGCCACCGCTGCATCCGGCCCTCCTTCGAGGATGCCCAGCCCGAAGAAACTATGGAACGTCCTTCCGCCGATGAGAACGGCCGCGGCGCCCGTGCTGGCGACGACCGGAAAATCCTCCGCGGACTTCCCCGCAAGGTAACGATCCAGAAGGTAGCTTTTGCCCGTGCCGGCGGCACCGGTGAGAAAAACATTCCCCTGCCGCTCCAGCAGATCGAGCGCCTTCTTCTGGCAAACCGTCAGGCCGGCCTTTTTTGATCGAGTCTTTCTCATGAGACCGTGCAAAATGAAAGTTTTAGCGGTTCTTTTGCATCTCGGCCTTGCGATTTTCCAGGCAGGCTTTGATCTCTTCATGGTTTTTCGCCGCCTGGACACAAGTTTTTGTACTTTCAATATTGGCGATTCGTTCATCGAACATCTTCAGAAACTGTGCCTTCCTTTGATCAAAATTCAGGCCCGGTCCTTTGGGCGGCTGATCCCCTTCAACGGCGATCACGGGTGCTGCAAAGGCAAGCAATAGTACGATGGCGGCAATAACGGTTCTTTTCATCACATCTCCTTTTCGATGGTTTGGTTCATGACGCCGGGTCAATGGACGCATGGATGATTCCGACTCAAAACGTTACGGGAAATAGAAATTGACCGTCACGCCGGAGCTGAAGGTCCCGAACTCGGTCACATCCGCCCCGCTGCCGTTGACATTGTGAATGGAGGACAGTTCGACGCCGACCTGGGCCTCGGCGCTGACCTGCCTGGCGAAGAAATATTCCAGACCGAAAACGCCGTCAAGGCCGAAGGTCCGCTCGGACTCAACATCCGTCCCGGCGGGGAACGCCGCGACGATGACTTCCCTCCGACTGAAGGAGGCGTTGACGCCGAAGAACGGAGCCAGATCGGCCTTCCCGAGATATTTTCGAACCCCGCCCGACAAGCTGTAGTCCGTCGTGGTTTCGTCATTGGTTTTATGATCCAAGCCCACTCCCGCAAGCACCGCGACATCATTATTCACAAACAGCCTCCCCGAGATTTCGATGCCGTTGTTGTCTTTGATTCCGAACGAGAGGCCCTTCGCGCCCGATTTGAGACTGTTCTCGGCGGATGCCGTCCCGGCCGTCGCCAGGCCGACACAAATGACGACGAAAAGAATTTTCACAAATTTCATATCCATACTTCCTCCTCCTTGGTTAATAGGGTGCCATTAAATTTCCGGCCGGAAGAATCATATAAACTCAGAACGTGTAAGTCAATTTCGTCGAGAATTTCAGCGACGGATCCGTCGCGCCCGGGCCCTTCAAAGTGATCCAGGCATCGCCGGGAAAGAGGATCCCGAAGCCGCCGGTCAACAGCAGGGAAGGGTCCATCCGCCAGAAGGCGTTGGCGTCCAGTTCCCATCCAAGATCGCGCGACGCGCCGGAGGCCGGCCGTTCGGTCGTCCAGGCCCGGATGCCGGCCAGCTCGCCGCGGATCGCACCGCCGGGGATCCATCCCAGCGCCAGTTTCGCCGAGGTCAATCCGCCGATGTTTCCGCCGTCCCGATCGCTCACGGTCTCATTGTTCGTCAGAATATTTCCCAGCACGAAATTGGGCGAGATCGCGTTGATGTTCAGTTTGCGTCCCGTCTTCGTCTGAGGGAGATCCTTCGCCTTTTGCCCCGAGGCGTAAAGACCGGTCAGCTGGATATCGATCTGCCGGAGGGTCCCGCCGATCTGACCGAGCCCGTTGATCCCCTTCATTTCGATGCCGCGGCCGTCCGGATTCAGTGTGGTGGCCTCATGTGTACGGATCGAGCCTTTGAGATAATTTACCTCGGTGGCCCACCGCAAGGCCGGCCCGTGCTGGTCCATGGCCCATCCCAGCACGGCCACCGTCGCATAATCACCCCCGAAATCCGAGATCGGGCAGGCGCCGGTCGATCCTATCCCGCACGGGTTAAAAAAAGGAGTCGGACCGAAAAAGAGGTTCGGACCGCGGTCCTTTAACAGCAAGGCGAAGAGGCTTGACTTGAGACCGGCCGTCGGGGCCAGGTTCAGATCGGCCAGATAGACCGAGCTGTTTCCCGATCCGCGGGAGGGGGGGGTGTAGATCAGAAGGTCCATGACGGTCAGGCTGGCCCATCCCATCGGGATCGCTATCGAGAAGGCATCGGCCGTGTCGTCCAGGATCAGGCCGTGGCCCAGCGTCACGCCCTGCCGGCCGGCGACCAGATGGACCTCCGGCCAGCTCACCCGCAGATAAGCCTCCTTCAGCCGCACGGTATCCAGACTCCCGCCGAATCCCGCGCTGCCCGAGGTTCGGTCGCCTGTGCCGTTGCCCGTCGGCGTGGAATTCAGCGTGGCGACATCCTGTCCGCTCGATCCGTTGAAGAAATCAACCAGTACGACCCCCGTCGCCAGCCCTTCGGCGGCCGAAACCTTTAATCGGAAGCGGTCGTCATTGAAAACTTCCCGATCTTTGATGCCGCTGTTCAGGTCGCTCAGGTTGTCGGTATAAAATCCGCGCGTGCGGAACTCGCCGCCGAACTTCATCTCGGCCGCATGGGCCGCGAAAGG
>JACQFA010000088.1 GCA_016200255.1 Nitrospirota bacterium
ATCTCTTCTAACAGGTCTGGAGGGGCTTTGGCCGGGATATCCTTCACAGCCCCTTCTTCCAGGCGAATGAGATACTCTACGCGCAGGATCGGATCGCGGATAGTCCGATAGGCCGTATTCAGCAGAGCCGAGTTTTCAAGGCTGATCGCCTTTTCCTGATCCGACCCTCGCTGGAACAGATCAGGGTGGAATTTCCGGCTTAGTTTGTGAAACCACTGTTCTAAATCCTGAAGATCAATGGTTAGATGACGGGAAAGACCGAATCGTTGGAAATAGTCGCGCTGAGGCGGAGCGGGTTGTATCTTAACGCAGTGGTCGCAAAAGTACTCGCCGCCCACTTCTGACTGACAATTCCAGCATAGGCTTCTCGCCAGAGAATCCTTTTCACCTGACACAGTTTATCCCTACGCGTTCCGCTCCCGATATTCAATCTCCAACCTTGTCAGGCCGAAAAAGAACTCCCACACCCGCAGCTTTTGGTAGCATTCGGGTTGACAAATTTAAAGCCTGTTCCTTCAAGGCCGTTCACAAAATCCAGCGTGGTTCCTTCCAGATAGAGCAGGCTCTTGGGGTCAATGACGACCTTCACGCCATGGACATCGAAGATTTGATCCTGCTCATGGGTCTCGGACTCGAAGTTCAGCGTGTAAGACATCCCTGAACATCCGCCTCCCTTTACTCCCATCCTCAGGTTGGCCTCGGCCAGGTTCTGTGCTTCCATCAACCGCTTCACTTCCTTGGCTGCGTTTTCAGTCAATGTAATCATCGCTTTTTCCCTCCTTATTTCGTGGTTAATTAAACGGAACCGTTGCCTTCGGTCTTTTTACGATAATCCGCAATGGCCGCTTTGATGGCATCCTCGGCCAGCACGGAGCAATGAATCTTCACGGGCGGCAAAGACAGTTCCTGGACGATCTCGGTGTTCTTTATTTTTTCGGCCTCGTCCAATGTTTTGCCTTTCATCCATTCGGTTGCAAGACTGGAACTGGCAATCGCACTTCCACATCCGAACGTCTTGAATTTTGCATCAACGATACGGCCGGACTCTACTTTGATCTGAAGCTTCATCACATCGCCGCATTCAGGCGCGCCCACAATGCCGGTTCCCACCTCTTTATCATCCTTCGGAAAACTTCCCATGTTCCGCGGATTATTATAATGCTCAATCACTTTATTGCTGTAAGCCATCTTATTTACCTCCCTTTTCCAGTCTTAATCTCTTGCCCACTGCACGGTTTTAAGATCAACGCCCTCTTTGGCCATTTCATATAGCGGTGACATCGCCCGAAGTTTTTGAATCGTCTCGGTCACCCGTTTGATGACATAATCCACTTCCTCTGCCGTATTAAACCGCCCCAGCCCGAACCGGATCGAGGAATGGGCGAGGTCCGATCCGACGCCCAACGCCCGGATCACATACGAAGGTTCCAGCGTGGCGGAGGTACAGGCGGACCCGGAAGAAACGGCGATCTCTTTTAGGCCCATCAAGACTGATTCGCCTTCGACATACGCAAAACTCAGGTTAAGATTGTTTGGAAGACGTTTTGTGGGATGCCCGTTGAGATAGACCTCGTCCAAGTTCTTAAGTATTCCTTCCTTTAAACGTTCCTGCAATTTGGTCAATCGCTGAGACTCTTCCGACATTACTTGCGTACAGATCTCACAGGCTTTGCCAAATCCCACAATCAGTGGAACAGGCAGTGTCCCTGATCTCATCCCTCGTTCGTGTCCTCCACCATCCATCATGGGAGCCAACCGGACTCGTGGATTTTTACGACGGACATACAGCGCACCGACCCCTTTCGGTCCGTAAATCTTATGGGCGGAAAAGGACATTAAATCGATTCCCATCGCCTCAACATCCACCGGAATCTTGCCGACCCCTTGCGTGGCGTCGCAGTGAAACAGAACTCCCTTTGATTTTGCAATCTTGCCGATTTCGGCGACCGGATTGATCGTGCCGATCTCGTTATTAGCCATCATAATGGAAATCAAGATCGTCTTGTCCGTAATTGCCTTATTCAGATCATCGGGATTTACAAATCCATCCTTGTCAACCGGGAGGTAGGTCACCTTCAATCCCTGTTTCTCCAATCGCTTGACCGTATCCAAGATGGCGCGATGTTCCGTCACCGAGGTTATAATATGGTCACCTTTTTCCCGATACATCTCTACAACACCCTTCAAGGCTAAATTATCCGATTCCGTGGCCCCGGAGGTAAAGATGATCTCTTTGGGATCCGCATGGATCAGCATGGCGATCTGTCGCCGCGCATCATCCACCGCTTTTTCGGCTTCCCATCCGAAAGAATGATTACGGCTGGCGGCATTTCCAAATTTTTCGGTAAAATAAGGCAACATCGCTTCCAAGACCCGCGGATCCATGGGGGTCGTTGCGTGATTATCCATGTAGATAGGCAGCTTCATAACCAACTCCTCTCCTTCTCGGTTAGGGCAATCGGGTGATTTCTTCAATCGTCATGCTATCCAACAGTCGAGTAATACTGTCCTGTATTTTCCGTATGGGTCTTCGCACGCTGCATTTTCTCAACTGCTGGCAGTCGGTATCTCCTCCTCGATAGCAGTCCACCAACTCTATCGGCCCCTCAATCGCTTTAACCACCTCACCAACGGTAATATCACGTGGAAGTCTTGCCAGGATATAGCCTCCCTTTGGGCCATTGAGGCTCGTAATCAAGCCGCCCTTCGCCATTTTCTGAAGGATCTTCGCCAGCAATTCAACCGGAATACTGTATTCTTCCGCAATCCGTTTTGTGTTGACGATCTTCTGATCATCCTTACAGTCGGCTATGTGGCTGATGGCCATTAAGCCATAATCTATTTTTTTACTTAACTTTAGCACCCATTCACCCAACCCGACTATTTTTATCTGCGATCACTTTAGTCGCATATAATTTACCACACTTCCATTTTTCATGTCAAGCCCTAAAAAATATATTTTGGGATAAGTGACGATGTAGCTGGTAGGTCACAAAAAGTAGCGACTGACGTCGATCTTGTATTTCGTGGAATCAATGATTTTAAGAATATTAAAATTGAATTGTCCTGTTTTTTCATTGAGTTCTGAAAGATCAACGACGTCTCCATCTATTTCGTTTCCTGAGGGATCCGCGATGATTTTGACTTTCGGCCTATCCATTCGTTCGAGATTGGAACTGGTCTGCACAACGACACCCATCTCTTGTGTATTCAAAAGAACAAGCGTCCCGATCGGGAAGATGCCGATGCTATTGATGAAAATCTTCATTAAAACCGGATCAAAGGCTCGCCCGCTTTTGTTGAACATAAATTTCAGCGCTTTGTCGGGGGGATAAGGAACCCGATTATAAACCCGGGATGAGGTTAGAGCATCGTAACAGTCCACGATGCCGATAATCCGCCCGAACAGGCTGAGTTCCCACTTTTCGCCCAATTTAGGATAACCGGACAGGTCATAGTTTAAGTGATGCTCAAACGCGCCGGTGACCATCCGGATCGTCATTTCATTGATCCCCTTCAACTTGATAATGTACTTTACTCCCAAAATCGGATGGCGACGCATGGTCTGCCATTCTTCTTCCGTAAAATCGGTCGGCTTGTTTAATATCTCCGTGGGAATGCTGGCCTTGCCCATGTCGTGGAACAAGGCGGCGATGCCCAACTCGGTCAGCTTCTTCTTCGGATACCCCAAACGTTGTCCCATGGTCAGGGACAAGATGCAGACATTCACGGAATGGTGGTGCGTATATTCATCATGGCTTCTGAGCGTCGTCAGTCCGAGCAGAGTCGACTCTTCCTGCAACAGCAAATCCACCATGCTCTGAACGACTCGCTTGGCCCGTTTCACACTCACGGCCTGGCCCAGTTTAATGTTGCCCATCACCTCGGCAACGGCCGTCATCGTTCTAAAATAGGTGCTCTTCGCCACTTCCTTCGTGCTCCGGAGAATATTCTCGAAGCTTTCCTTTTTTTCCTCGAACGGGTCAATCTCAATGTTGGCGACCCCCCTGGCTCTCATTTGCTTGATGACGAGTTCAAACGGTTCATTGCCATCGGGATCCGTCTGAACTAAAACATAAACGAATTGTTTCAATTCTTCGACCGTTATAGACTGTTTTAGAAGGATGCCCCCGATTCGCAATTGTTTCAGTGCCTCGATCAGAGAGGTAAAACTGATGAAACAGTCAATGTCCATCCTCAGCTTGAGTTCATCCATGAAAAGGTAATCGCCTTCAAGCCGGAGATGGACATCGTCGCTCCATTGCCAAAGCCCTTTTAAGGTCCGGAGAACGTTCTCGATCGGTGTTTCCATGGCAATATTGGTGGATTCATGGATCTGCGCGGTCTTCATGAGGATATAGAACTGGTTGACCAGTGCCTTGCCCTGTTTGGCCATTTCCTCATCAAAACCCTGAGAGGACAATAGCTGGCGGTTGGACGGCAGCGCGGCCCGTTTGGGATTTTCAGCCATAGAATTTACCAATTTCGTTTAAGGCCTTCGCACAAGCTTCGCGGATGATCTTGCTGGAGAACGTTTGCCCTTCCCGCAACGCGGCAATGGCGTCTTCGGTCCCGATGCGCTTCAAGGCCGTCACCGCACAGAGCCCCAACTCTTCTTTTGCAGATTTCTTAAACCAGGCCGATCCTCCTTGCCGGATCAGTTTCCGCATCTTCGGCACCATGGCTGTGCCGCCGATCTTACCCAATGCCTCAAAAATTTCCTTCTTTTCATAAAGATCCCGGCTGATAAATTCACGGTCCTCGACCATTTCATTCAAAGGTTCCAATGCCCCTTGATAACTTTGGTTGGCCAAGCTGCGAACAGCCAGAATACGGAGTGCGCTCTCAGGATCATTGAGAAAATCCATTAACAGATCCTTGGCCCGATCATCCTTCATTCCGTCTAACGTATGAATCAACTCTTTGCGGACCTTGACCTCCTTATGATCAACCAATTTTCGGAATTTCTCAATGACCTTTTCCTGTCCGATCTTGCCTAGAACATAAACCACATTCCGGACGACAAACCATCGCGGGTCATCCAGCTTCTGGGCCAGCGGTTCGATATTGTCCTTTCCAAAGTGAACGAGCGCCTCACAAATGACGCGGCGCATCTTCATCTGCGTCAGTCGGCCCAAAAGTTCGATTAAGGGTATGAGCGCATTCTTGTTGAGCAGCATCCAGAAATCAAACAACTGGTCTGCCTCTTTCACTTCCCATTGGTTGAGCACCTGCTCCAAGGCCCGAATTCTCTGGGGGTCACCCGCTTTATCAATCGCCTGCATCAGGCGCATGCGTTGGACCTCTGGAAGATTCCGTTCGGGGCCCATGAGTTCGCGGAACAGTTCGAGAATTTTCTTCGAATGCCAAAAATCTCCTCGGAGCATCAGCGTTTCAAGCACATTATCGAATATGTCGACCATTTCCAAGAACGCCGTATCGTCTTTCTCGATCCGGAGAATGGCCGACAAAATACCCACCAAGGTCGAGATCGGATTCGCATTCTCCTCCATGGTCATTTGATGTTTAAGCGCGGCAATCTCTTCCTCCGACAAGACAAAAATCTGCGACACCTGCTCCGCCATTTTCGGACCCAAGAACTCCTGCAGGGTCGTCTGGGCTGCGCCCGCCATCTGCTTGATCTGGGTCTTTTCCTTTTGGACCGCTTCCCCAAACGACACTTTGTTTTGGAGCTTGACGGATGTCACGGTCTCCTGGATGAAATCGCTGGCCACCAGGTATTGGACATGCGCGAAGTGTCGTTGCCACAAAAGCGTCACCATATCATCATCCGGATTGCTGGGATCGTATTCACTCCCGATGATTTCGAGCAGACTGGTGATCTCGTCCCTGTCAATCCCTTCGCGAAATGTCAGTTCTCGGATGCCATCCACGTGCAGCTTGAAGGCCAGGCTCTCCAGTCGGTTTGTATTCTCATAGACGACCTGCCCCTTGTAGTAAAGGGCGTACTGCTTTATTTTGAGCTGCAGCGTTTCGTACTCCTGAAGATGGACATCGAATCGGCTCTGGAGTTCTTCAAGGACTTTTTGGTAGATGGGATTATTCGGAAGGTAGATTTTGAGGGTTTTGGCTGTTTTGGTCAATTGTAAAAGGACATCTTTGACCGATTTGAGTTCCTCCTTATCGATCTCGACATCTGAATCCACATTTGTATCAGGATTCGAACTCTTGACCGGTTCTGCAAACGGGACATCCATTCCGCAAGCCTTTCTTCGTGAGTCAATTATAAATGCATGCCGAGGGAATGTCAAAACAGTTTTACCGGCCCGGCCGGCTTGACAAGCCAACGGATTAGGGTATCATGGAATACATTTTTAGGACGTCGCCATGATTCCATCGATTCACTCAAACAAGAACCAGACCGATACCGCGACAATGAATCCCCGGACCAAAGAGGACTTCTTGAACAGCCCCCACCCGGGATCGTTGGTCAAACGGCTGCCCTGGAATGCCTTGACACCGGTCTCGGCGTACGAGCACATCGCAAACGGCCCGTATAGTTTCCTGCTGGAAAGCGTCAAAGGATCGAAGAGCACCGCACGCTATTCATTTGTGGGAACGGATCCCTTCCTGACGTTGAAAACGAAAGGCCCCCGGGCCGAGATCAACCGGCAAGGCCGACCCCAAACGATCCAAGGGCTGCCATTCACCATTCTGAAAAATATCCTCGATGATGTTTCAACCCCCAAGACAGACGGATTGCCTCCATTCTTTGGCGGCGCCGTGGGACTTTTCAGTTACGACCTGGCCCGCTTTTTCGAAAAACTTCCCCGTCAAGCCGTGGACGATCTGGACTGTCCCGATCTCATGTTGATGTTCGTTGACACGGTCATCGCATTCGACCACGATCAAAAAACCGTTCAGATCATTTATACCCCTCCCCGAAGTCATGTTCTGAATACGGACAGGAAAGCCCTGTTGGACGAAGGCCTTTCCAAAATCTCTCGGCTCGAAGAACGACTGACAAATCCGGTTCAAGCACCGTCCTGGAAGCAGGATTCCATGCCCATCGTTCAACCCGAATCGAATTTTACAAAAGCGCAATACATCCAAATGGTGCAACGCTGCAAAGACTATATTGCGGCCGGAGACATCTATCAGGCCAATCTTTCACAACGCCTTTCAGTCCCATTTCAACAGGACCCCTGGTCGCTCTACAAGGTGCTTCGTGAAATCAATCCCTCGCCTTTCGCCGGCTTTCTTCGAATGGGAGATTTACAATTGGTCAGCGCCTCCCCGGAACGTCTCATCCGCCTCCAGGGAGGGGTTCTTGAAACCCGACCGATCGCCGGAACCCGACCGAGGGGGGGCAGCCTTCGCAAAGATCAGGGAATGCGAATTGAACTGTTGGCCAGTGAAAAGGAACGCGCGGAACATCTCATGCTGGTGGACCTTGAACGTAATGACCTCGGCAAAGTCTGCCGTTATGGGAGCCTCCACGTTGATGAGTTTATGGTCACCGAGCAGTATTCCCATGTCATCCACATCGTTTCCAATATCCAGGGAGAACTTTTAAACGACAAACATGCCCTCGATGTCATCCGCGCCGTCTTCCCGGGCGGGACCATCACCGGCGTGCCGAAGATTCGCTGTATGGAGATTATCGAAGAGCTGGAGCCGGTGGTTCGCGGCCCGTACACCGGCTCCTTCGGCTACATCAGCCTGGCGGGCGAAATGGATATGAATCTGATCATTCGGACGTTCGTGATCAAGAACAACCGGGCACACATTCAAGTCGGCGGCGGGATCGTGGCCGATTCGGAACCCGAGCGCGAATATCAAGAAACATTCTATAAAGCAGAAGCCTTGCTCAACGCCTTAAAGCAGTTGCGGTGACGCCCGATGCGGATTTACCTCGACCGCAAGTTTGTCGCCGAAAAAAAGGCCGTGGTTTCGGTATTTGATCACGGTTTTCTCTACGGCGATGGCATCTTTGAAACCCTCAGGGCCTACGACGGCCGGCTCTTTCGCGTTGACGAACACTTAGCACGCTTAAAGGAATCGGCAAAACGACTCAAGATCGCCCTTCCCTACGCCCTTCCGGTGTTGCGTCGATTGATGTTTCAAACCCTCGCGATCAACCATCTAAGAAATGCCTTAATTCGGATCGCCGTTTCTCGCGGAGCCGGACCGATCGGTTTGGATCCGGATCTCTGCCGAAAACCGATGCTTGTCATTACCCCAAGAGCCTTTAACGGCTGCTCTCCGGAACAGTATCGCAAAGGGTTGAAGGTCGCCATCGTGTCGGTCCGTCGGATACCTTCGAAAGCGTTAGACTCCCGCATCAAATCGATGAATTTTCTCAACAACATTTTGGCCAAGATACAAGCCAAAGAGAACCATTCCGATGAAGGTTTGATGCTCACCTTGGACGGTTATTTAAGCGAGGGAAGCGTCAGCAATCTGTTTCTCGTGAAAGGGCGGCGGCTTTACACCCCTGCGGCAAACCTGGGCATTCTGGTGGGAATTACACGTCAGGCAGTGATCGGGTTGTCCAAGAAGGTCCGCATTCCGGTTCGGGAAGCCCAACTCAAGCCTTCGGATCTTTACAAAGCGGATGAGTGTTTTTTGACCAACACATCGATGGAAATCATGCCGGTCGTCAGGGCCGATGGAATTAAAATCGGTGATGGAAAACCCGGCCCCGTCGCCCGTCTCCTTCACGAGGCTTATCGGGAGCGGGTCCGACTGGAATGCAGGTTTTGATTAAGAGGAAACCTTTTCCTGAATTTTCTCGACCTTGACCTTGGCGATTCGGCGATCGGCCATGTCAACCACCGTAAATTTATTCTTTCCATACTGAATGATCTCGCCGCCGCGGGGAATACTCTGGAGTTGCGAAAGGAAGAATCCTCCCAGCGTTTCATATTCGGACGATTCCGGGAGTGAAAGACCGTAGTCATCATGAAGATCGCGGACGGACATCGAGGCATCGACCACCATCGAACCGTCCTTTAATCGTTCGACGGGCCGATCACCGCGGTCCACCTCGTCTTGAATCTCTCCGACAATCTCTTCAACGAGGTCTTCCATGGTGACCAGACCTTCAATGCTTCCATACTCGTTGACCACAATGGCCATCTGAATCCGCCGGCGCTGCAGTTCTTTTAAGAGATGGCTCACCTTCATGGTCTCCGGAACAAAATAAACAGGCCGGATGAGATCCTTCAAGACCACCAGCTCCTTGCTGACGACTTGGCTCATCAGGTCCTTGTAATACAGGATCCCGACGATTTCATGGATCCCTTTGCGATAGACCGGATAACGAGAAAATTTGTGGCTGGATACAAATTTCAGAAGGTCATCCAGGGGTGTATCAATCTGCAACGCGTGCATTTTGGGACGAGAAATCATGACCTCCTTGACCGAAATATCCGTGAACTCAAAGACACTGTGGATCAGATCCTGCTCCGTCTGATCGAAGATCCCCTTCTCACGGCCCTCGCGGATCAGAATTTTTATCTCCTCCTCAGAGATAAAGGTCTTCTCATGCGAAACCGGTCCTTTGAAGAAGCGGAGCAGAAAACGGCTGGAAATCGTCAGGAATTTTATAAAAGCCGATGCAACCTTCGATATCCAGACAATGGGATGAGCCACCCTCAAGGCGATGGGTTCCGAATATTTAAGCGCCAGGGATTTCGGGACTAGCTCGCCGATGATTAGCGAAAAGTAGGAGATGACAAGAACAACACACCCCACCGCCAGAGCTTCGCTCGCGTTCTGAACCGTCTCATTGGGAAGCTGCTGAATTATGGGCTTTAGCGTTTCGACCGCAAAGACGCCGCCCACAGCCGCGGCCAACGAGCTCACAACCGTTACACCTATCTGAATGGTCGCTAAAAAACGTTCCGTGTCTTCCTTGAGTTGATGGACAAACCCGGCCCGGCGATCGCCCTGCTCAAACAGTTGTTTGATCCGGCTGCGGCGGACCGCAATGATTGCGATCTCCGAACAAGCGAAGAAACCGTTCAGGAGTATGAGCAAGAAAATCGAGATTAATTCCAGCCAGATGTGCGGCAAATTATAACCCTCTCAAGTTATATAGACGAGTTGGACGGTAACACAAAATCACCTAAATTGCAAGCCCGCACAATCAATAATATAAAAATAAATATCGTATAACATGATGATTTGTTAAATATTATTAAATATTATATAAAAATTACTTGACAGTATGTCACCAATAATATAATAATTACTTAAATTTGATCGGAAAGGTAGGAATTGTGCGTTTCTCGGCAAAAGGCGAATACGGTGTCTTGGCTGTGTTCGAACTGGCTCAGCATTCAGCAGAGACTCCGTTGCAAGCTAGAACAATCTCCAAGAACCAGCGGATACCCCTTCGGTTCTTAGAACAGGTGCTGAGCGGTCTTAGAAAGGCGGGTTTGGTTGAGAGTGTGCGGGGTGCCCAAGGCGGGTATGTGCTGAGCAAGATCCCTTCCGAGATCCGGGTCAGCGATGTTCTGGAAGCGATTGAGGGTCCAATCACCCCGGCAAGTCGAGTCTCTGGAAACGACGACCGGCACAACCCGCATGACACCCTATCCGGATACGATATTCTTAAACCGGTTTGGGAAGAGGTCAAAACAGCCGTCACAGGCGTGTTAGATTCCGTCACCATCCAGGATCTATGTGAACGGAAAAAAGAGAAAGACCAGCAGAAGATTTTGATGTACCACATATGAACACGGACATTTTGAAGACATGACCACTGAATCGGATTTGATCATCCTAATATCCATCACGCTTTTTGCGGCGGCCGTCAACGGCGCACTGGGCCACGGGTTCTCATCCATTACCGTGCCGGTTGCACTTCTCTTTTACACCAATCGGATATTGAACCCAGCCCTGGTGCTGGTCGAGATCTTCATCAACAGTTATATCTTGCTTATAAACTGGCGAGGGCTGTCAAAGGTCTGGAAACGGGTGATTCCCATTCTGATCGGAATGGTCCCCGGCATTATTTTCGGCAGTTATGTCCTGTCATCCGTCCATCCCGGCTGGATCAAATTTACGACCTTCGCAGTCCTTCTCCCCCTGATACTTTTGCAGGCCGCAGGAGTGCGCAAACCGATCCATTCCGAACGTGCCGTCGGGTTGCCGTTCGGTTCCGGCGTTGGTTTTCTCTATTCCATCACGACCGTCTCCGGCCCTCCGCTGGCTTTGATGTTCAACAATCAGGGATTCGTCAAGGAAGAATTCCGGGCGGCCTTGGGCCTCATCCGGGTCACGGAGGCGCTCCTGACCGCAACCGCCTATTATTTTCTTGGATTGTACAGCACCGAAAGCCGCGCTATCCTTTTTACGATCGCGCCCAGTGTCCTGATCGGAGTCCCGCTGGGGGGTTTTATGATCCATCGTCTAAACCCGGAAACCTTCCGGAGGCTCTGCATGAGCTTCGATGCTTGGGTCGTGGGTTTTGGGTTATCCCGGGTCTTGATCGAACTGAACTTGTTGGTCAGTCCCACGGCTTATCTGCTCTGGTTTTTTGTCATCGCCGTCGACGCCTATCTTCTGTATCAGTTTTTCGCAAAGGGAAAGCTTAAGCTCCACGAATCCCAAAAAATAAAAACCGTGTAGAGTAGAATAGGATGATCGCATGAAAAGAGAATTGACATCCACGCCGCAAGTGAGTCTGGGACATGCCGTCAATCGGGAGACGGTCGCAACCGACATCTTAATCATCGGCGGCGGAACGGCCGGCTGCCTGGCCGCCACCGAACTGCGGGAACGGTATCCACACCTGAAGGTAACGATTCTGGAAAAAGCCCATATCGATCGAAGCGGCTGCCTGGCTGGCGGGATGAATGCCATCAATGCCTATCTCAATCCGGGTGAAACGCCCGAGAGTTTCGTCAAGTATGTCCGATTTGATTCCTGCGGCCTGATCCGCGAGGACCTGGTCAAAAGCCAGTCGGAACTGTTCGAGTATTGCGTCAAAAAAGTCGAACGATGGGGGCTGCCGATCCTGAGCGACGAAAAAGGCAACTACCTGCCGAGAGGCCGATGGAACATCAAGATCAATGGCGAGTCGTTGAAACCCATCCTGGCCAAGGCGGTCCGGGAGGCCGGCGTCCAGATATTGAACTGGACCGTCGCAACGAACTTTTTAACCCTCGGCCGGCGGGTCATCGGCGCAACCGGTTTCGGCATCCGCAACGGAAAGTTTTATATCATCAAGGCCAAGGCCGTCATCGTGGCCACGGGCGGCGCCTCCGGAATTTACCGGCCCAATAATACCCATGACGCCCAGCACAAAACCTGGTACTCTCCCTACAACACCGGCGCCGGTTACGCCATGGGGATCCGCGCCGGGGCCGAGATGACCAGCTTCGAGATGCGCTACGTCGCCTTGCGGACCAAGGACGCCATCGCGCCGACCGGCACGATCGCCCTCGGGGTCAACGCGCCCCAGATCAACAGCAAGGGCGAAAAATTCATGGCGACGCGCTACGCCCATCTGGGAGGAGACAGCGCCCCGACGCCGTATCGGGCCTACGGGCCGATCATGGAATTAAAAGAAGGCCGCGGCCCGGTTTATCTGGACACCCGTCATATCACACCCGACCAGGTTAAGAAACTCAAGGCCGCTTTTCTGGACATGTATCCCTCCCAGGTTCTTTATTGGCTTTCGAACGACATCGACCCGGGCAAAGAACCGGTCGAGGTTCAACTGACCGAGCCTTATATCGTCGGCGGACATTGCCAGGCCGGTTACTGGATCGACGTCGATCGCCGCACCACGCTGGAGGGACTTTATGCCGCCGGGGATGTGGCCGGAGGCGCGCCGTTTAAATTCGTCAGCGGCTGCTGGGCGGAAGGCGTCATTTCGGCGCGAGCGGCCGGAAAGTACGCCGACCAGATGTCCCCGGTCGAACCGGATGCCGTCGGCATCGATCGGGAACAGGACCGGGTCTTCCGCCCGCTTCATCAGCACGGTAAAATCTTCGCGGGCATCCGGGCCGACGATGTGGAGTCCCGGCTGCAAAAGATCATGGAGGAATATGCCGGCGGCGCATCCCGATACTACGAAATGAACGAGGCGCAATTGTTGGTCGCCCGAAAACACCTGGCGCAACTGCCGGGCCAGTTGAATCTCCTTGTGGCGGAGGATCTTCATGACCTGATGAAGGTCCACGAGATCCTGGACCGGATCGATGTCGCCCAAGTGCTGGTCGAGCATCTGTTGCACCGGAAGGAGACCCGTTGGCCCTCCTACCAGACGCGGATGGATTACCCGGAACGAGATGATCAGAACTGGTTGAAGTTCGTCAACTCCCGACGGGATCCGAAGACAGGAAACATCACGATGCTGGAACGACCGTACGAACAACTCGTGCCGGGAGACCGGTACAAAGATCGGTAAATTAGAAAGGGTATTTTATGCCTATCATCGTCGATCCCATAAAATGCGACGGCTGCGGCAGTTCCACCCAGCCGCCCTGCGTCCGGATGTGTCCGGGCGATCTGATCGTCAAGGACCTGGGAACCAACAAGGCCTATCTCAAATATCAGGACTGCTGGGACTGCCTGGCCTGCGTCAAAGCCTGTCCGGAGGAAGCGATCCTTTTCCGGCTGTCGTTCCAGCTGGGCCTGCTGAACGCGACACTCCAGCCACATGTCCAGCTCGCGCAGAACATGATTACATGGGAGGCGGTTGACAGCCATGGCCGCAAAGAGAGCTTCACCATACCGACCAAAGGACTCCCGGTCGCCTTGGATGAAAAGGTGGAAGGAACGGGACAGCCCGATTTTTCGATATAGCAGGAGGTTGCGTCATGAACCCGACGACATTGTCAAATTTATCAGCCGATACCACGAAGATTCCGGCCGAGGTCTTGAAAGAGATCGAGATTTTCGAGGGTGAAGTCGCCCGTCTGAAACGGGGCGAGATCACGGCGGATCAGTTCAAGCCGTTCCGGCTGCAGCACGGCATCTACGGCCAGCGTCAGCCCGGCGTTCAGATGGTCCGGGTGAAACTTCCTCAAGGTCGGCTCGATCCGACGCAGCTGCGTCGCCTAGCCGATCTGGCCGAATCCTACGCCTCCGGCGTCTGCCATCTCTCGACCCGACAGAACATCCAGATGCATTTCGCCAGGATCGAAAATATCGCGACGATGATGCGGTCGATGGCCGAAGTCGGTCTGACGACTCGGGAGGCCTGCGCCGACACTGTCCGCAATGTCACGGCTTGCCCGATGGCCGGGATCAGTCCCACCGAAATCGTGGACGTCACGCCGTACGGCCTGGCGATCACGCAGCATTTTTTAAGGAATCCGATCTGTCAGAAGCTGCCGCGGAAATTCAAAATCGCACTGGAAGGCTGCACAGATCAGGACCATGCCGCAACCACCATCCATGATATCGGAATCACGGCCCGGAAACAGGACGGCCGCCTGGGCTTCCGCGTCGTCGTGGGCGGAGGGCTGGGCTCCACGCCGCGGATTGCGAATGTTTTGACCGAGTTCGCGCCGCCCGAGGATCTGGTCACGATCTGCGAAGCCGTCATCCGGGTCTTCGACCGACACGGCCAACGGCAGAACCGGTATAAGGCCCGGCTGAAATTCCTGATCGATAAACTGGGCTTCGAAAAATTTCATCAACTCTGGAAGATCGATTTTGACCTGATCAAGTCACAGAACGGTCACTACACGCTTCCGGCCGTCCATGAAAACCCGCGAAAACAACCGGCCGATCCCCGTGCATGGGACCGTGAAAAGGCGACCGGGCCGTTTGCGGCCTGGCTCAAATACAACGTCATGCCCCAGAAGCAGCCGGGCTTTCATCTCGTCACGATCAAGGTCCCGCTGGGAGATCTCAAAAGCGCCCAGGTTCGTTCGGTCGCGGACGTTTGCGAACGGTTTTCGGACGGATATATCCGTATCACGGTTCAACAGAACTTCGCAATGCGATGGGTGCATGAAGCCGACCTTCCGGCCGTCCATGAGGCCTTGACCGGGATCGGCCTGGCCGAGGCCGGGGCGGATCGCATTGAAAACATCGTGTCCTGCCCCGGAACGGACTCCTGCGGTCTCTCGCTCACCTCCTCGAAAGGCCTGGCGCGGGCTCTGACCGGAATGTTTGCGCCGGGGGATCCGGCCAACGACGATCTTGCCGGAATGTCGCTCAAGGTTTCGGGCTGCCAGAACGCCTGCGCGCAGCATCAGCTCGCCTCGATCGGTTTTCACGGCGTCGGCAAAAAGGTGGGCAGTCATACCGCCCCCTTTTATGAGCTGCACCTCGGCGGATCGAACACCCGAATCGGACCGAATGTCATCAAGACACCGGCCAAACGCGCCCCGGATGCCGTCCGGCATCTTCTCAAATGGTATCGGGAGGCCCGCCTCGACGGCGAATCGTTCGAGAATTTTGCCGCCCGAATGGGAAAGGGGAAACTCAAAGAAAGCCTGATGCCGTTCACCTTTCTTCCTTCCTATGATGAGGACCGGAGTTTTTATGTCGATTGGGGAGACGACAAGGACTTTACGACGGAAGACCTGGGTCCGGGCGAATGCGCCGGCGGCGCCTATGAAATGATGGAAGGCTTCCTTTTCGAAGCCGACCAGGAGATCCATCTCGCCGGTGTCATGACCGAAAAAGGACAGACCGGTCATGCCGTGAACAAGGCCTACCGCGCGATCGTGGCGGCCGCGAAGGGCCTTCTCGTTCTGGAAGGGATCGATTCCTCCATCGACTCCGAAATTCTCTTCAAGGCCGAAACGCTTCTGGTCGGAAAAGAGATACTGCCGCGGATGTTTTCCCGTCTGACAGATCAGGTCAAGGATCTCGGGCCCAAATCACCGACGGTCGAGTTCGCAAGGGAAAAGATCGCTTATGCCAGATCGTTTGTCGAGGCCAGCCATGTCGCCTTCGACAAACACGGCCGCGCCCTCAAACAGACCAAAACGCAAGCCGCCGATTCGCCGGAGGGCGGCGAACGACCCGCGACGACAACGGAAAATGCGGCCCCACCTGTTCTACTCGACCTGAGCGGCGTGGCCTGCCCCATTAATTATGTCAAAACCAAACTGAAGCTGGAGGAATTGGAAATCGGCCAGCGTCTTGAGGTGATCCTGGACGAAGGGGAACCGATTCGCAATGTCCCGAAGAGTCTTCAAGGCGACGGACAGAAGATCCTGTCCCAGGAAAAAAAGGACGACCGGCATTACCGTCTGCTGGTCGAGAAGGTCAATTAACGTGGAGAAGGCGATGATAAAGGATAAAACGCAGACCGAAATCCCGGCCCACGGCGGCCGGCTGGTCAACCGCATCGTTCAAGGCGCGGAACGCGACCGGTTGCTTGCCAAAACCACCGATATGAAGAAACTCACACTGACCCGAAGAAAGCTGTGCGACATCGAGATGCTCGCGATCGGCGCCTACAGTCCCCTGGAAGGATGCTTGGGCCGGAAGGATTATGAGAACGTCGTGACCTCGATGCACCTCAGCAGCGGGCTGCCCTGGAGCATCCCGATTACTTTCCGGGTTGACAAACCGTCGGCCGAATCGCTTCGGGAAGGACAGGATGTTGCCTTGGTGGACGAACGGCAAACCGTTCTGGCGATACTGCATCTCGAGGAAAAATTCGAATACGATAAGAAACTAGCCGCAAAAGCGGTCTACCGGACCGACAGCGCCGAGCATCCGGGCGTGGATATTCTCTACAAGCGGGGGGACGTGCTGTTGGGCGGGAAAATCAGCGTGCTACGGCTACCCGAAAACCGCGAGTTTCTCCCCTATCGTCTCACGCCGGCCGAGACGCGGGCTCTTTTTAAAACCCGCGGCTGGAAAACGGTCGTCGGCTTTCAGACCCGGAACCCGGTTCATCGTGCCCACGAATATATTCAGAAATGCGCGCTCGAGACCGTGGACGGGCTGTTGCTCCATCCTTTGATCGGCGAAACGAAGAGCGACGATATTCCGGCCGATGTCCGGATGAAATGCTACGAGGCGCTTCTTGAAAAATATTATCCCAAGGACCGCGTCCTGTTATCGGTTCTCCCGGCCCCGATGCGTTATGCCGGCCCCCGCGAGGCGATCCATCACGCGATCGTGCGAAAAAACTACGGCTGCACTCATTTCATCGTGGGACGGGACCATGCCGGCGTCGGAAGTTTCTACGGCTCGTTCGACGCCCACCATATCTTCAATGAGTTCGCGCCCGGGGAGCTCGGCATCACGCCGCTCTTCTTCGACCATACCTTCTATTGCAAGGCCTGCAGAGGCATGGCCTCTATCAAGACCTGCCCGCATGACAAAGCCGAACAGATCAGTCTGTCCGGCACCAAAGTCCGCGAGATGCTACGCGCCGGCACGCTGCCGCCGCCCGAGTTTTCCCGCCCGGAGGTGGCCAAAATACTGATCGAGGCGATGAAGGGCAGCTCCTCTTGATCCTTCAAGCGGGTTTTGATAGAGTAGGCCTATGAAAAATAAAAAAACGAGAGTCAACGAGAACCCGCTACTGCAACGCATTTTGGTCGATCCGGAGGTCTGCTTCGGTAAACCATGCATCCGTGGAACTCGAATATTGGTTTCTCTTCTTCTCGATTTCCTCGCTGCCGGGATGAGTATTAAGGAAATTCTTGAAGACTACCCCCATCTCACGGAGGAAGACATCCGTGCCGCAATCGCCTACGGCGCCGAAATGTCCCGCGAGCGCTATGTTGAAATTCCCACCAAGGCAGCGGGATGAAATTCAAACTCGATGAAAATTTTGGAACTCGAACACAGCAGATTTTCAAGAAAGCAGGACACACAGCTAAAACGGTCCGCGATCAG
>JACQFA010000090.1 GCA_016200255.1 Nitrospirota bacterium
CTGGCGAGCTATGAACGGTTTGACCGTCGCATGGGAAGCGATTCGGATCAGAACCGGTACATCGCCGGCTGGCATGAATACCAGGGACTTTTCTTTCAGCACCATGTTCTGGCGGCGCGCCTGACCGGAGCGTTTGCGACCGGCGATCGTTTCGTCCAACGGGCTTTTGAGGTGGGCGGTCCCAGCGTCACGGAGGAATTTCTCGATCCAGACCAGTCCGAGTTTTTTCTTCGCGGCTATCCGTCCCGACTGCTGCGCGGCCCGAAGGCCGCGGTTGGAAGCCTGGAATACCGATTCCCGTTACAAAACATCGAGCGCGGCATCAGCACCTGGCCTTTCTTTTTCCAGAGAACCCATGCGGACTTCTTCTATGACATCGGCAACGCCTGGGACAAAGACACGACGCTCTCGGGTTTCCGAAGGGGCGTCGGCGTCGAAATCAAAATGGACATGGTTCTCGGCCATCTGCTTCCGGTGCGATTCCGTCTGGGATTGGCCAAAGGATTGGACGCCGGCGGCGAACGGCAGACTTATTTCACCATTGGGAATAGTTTTTAAAAATTTATTCGTTAATGCTCAAATGAGATGTAAAATTTGTCTTGACAATAATGAACCAGAATTGTATAAAGCTGAAGTATTCAAGTTCCAATGGGCTTTGTATTTAGAAAGCCAAAGCGGTAAACAGGAACAATCAACAAGGAGGGTACAATGAGAAAGCTTCCTGCGATGGTTGCATTGTTGTTTACGTTGACAATCGCTTCCTCCGCTCTCGCAGCCGGTTATGGCGCGGCGGGTTGCGGTTGGGGTGGGAAAGAAATTGGGAAAAAGGATGATATCCTCGCTCAACTCGGCGCGACGATCCTGAATGGTGTCTTGAGCAATCAGTCATTTGCGATCACATCAGGTACTTCGGGGTGCGGAAAAAGCGGTCTTGTGATGGCCGAAAATGAACAGAACGTGTTTGTCGAACATAATTACACCAGCCTCGCCAAAGAAATGGCCGCGGGTGAAGGAGAAAGTCTTAACACATTGGCCGGCCTAATGGGCTGCTCCGCGGATCAGACACACCATTTCGCAGTTTTCACCAAAGACAATTACAACTCGATTTTCAAGAGCGGGCAGGACACCCCATCGGAAATGCTGATCACCTTGAAAAAAAGCATGGCCGGCGATTCGGTACTTGCTGCCTCATGTCCAAAGATATAAGATGACGATGGCCATGGGTATTCAGATTAAGCCTTATCCCTTGATTACAGAATTGGCCTGACAACCGAATCCAATAGGAGGGTCAAATGAAAAAATATCTCTTAGCCATTGTTGGGACTGTGCTGTTTTCTTCGTCCGCGCTGGCAGCCGGTTACGGCGATGCCGGTTGTGGTCTCGGCTCACTGATCTTTGGAAACCAGTCGGGGCCCATCCAGATCCTAGCCGTCACCACGAACGGAACGTCCGGCAACCAGACCTTCGGCATCACGTCCGGCACCTCAAATTGCGACGCGAAGGGTTTCGACACATCGAAGCTTGAGCAGGAGCGGTTTGTTGCGAACAATTTATCGGGTCTCGCCAAGGACATGGCCACCGGTAAAGGAGAACAACTCACCGTGCTGGCAGGAATGATGGGTTGCCCGGTGGTGCAACAGACCCGCTTCAATACCGTCACTCAGCGAAATTATGCCGCGATCTTCGCGAGCGACACGACTTCGCCGGCCGAGATGCTGACGGCCGTGAAGACCGTGATGTCGGGTGATGCGGAGCTGTCCGCCGCCTGCACCGTCAACTAAAGAATCGCCTTTTGAAACGTTAGGGGATACGATCCTTCTTGCAGGTTCGACGCAAGGGATCGTATCCCCTTTTTTATCCATCCCATGATTGAAACGGCACCGTAACTCTCCGATCCATGACACGGACACATCTCTTCATCTCAGCTGTCGTACTCACGATCTGTCTCAACGGCGTCGCTGCATTCGCTGCCGATGCGGAACAAGACGCCTATCTAAACTCACTTGCGCAAGAAGCCCGGACACAGAATCTCGCCGAGAAAAGATACTGGCTTTTGCTTGTGCATTACAAAAAAACACTCCTCGGAGGTTACGAAAGCCAGGAAGACGGTCCTGATTTTTTTAATTCACCGAACGGCAAGACCGATCCCGAAACCGAACTGATCGCAACCCTCAAAAATTTCTTCAGAACCCCCGAAAGTCTGAAAACCGGAGAAGAGCATCCCCAGTGCAATTTCCCGGCCCGTTACAAGTGGCTCAAGACCCAGCTCGCCTTCGATCCCACACGCCTTCCGGAACAACGATGCGAGCGGCTCGAAGGCTGGCTGAAGAACCTGAACCCCGAGAAGATCACGCTGATTTTTGCCTCGCATTATATGAACAATCCGGCTTCCATGTTCGGACATACCTTTTTGCGCATCGACAAAAAGCGGGAAGGCCCTGAGCAGAAGCTCCTGGATTACGGGGTCAATTACTCGGCGGCGGCTGATTCGAACAACCCTCTTGTGTATATGGTTAAGGGATTGTTCGGCGGGTTTAAAGGAATCTTTACTCTTTTCCCCTACTATGTCAAAGTCCAAGAATATAACAACCTCGAAAACCGGGACTTATGGGAATACGAGTTGAAATTCACCGATGATCAAATGAACTATTTCCTGCTTCATCTATGGGAATTGGGAGGGAATTATTTCGATTATTATTATTTCCAGGAAAACTGCTCATACCACATGCTTTCCTTATTGGAAGTGGCGAACCCCGACCTTCACCTGACGGATCAGTTTCTCTTTCAGGTGATCCCGGCGGATACGGTCAAAGTCGTCTCCGGTTACGACGGCCTGATTTCGAAGCGAGTCTACCGTCCCTCGCTCCTGAGCCAGGTGAATCAAAAACGGTTCCGCATGTCCGGAAACCAGAACCGGCTCTTTTATCGTCTGATCAAAGACCCCTCGCTCATCGAGAAGGAGGATTTCCTCAATCTGACCGTCCCCGAGAAAGCAATGATCCTGGACGCTTATCTGGATTATGCCCAGTATAAGAACATGCAACAGGAGAGAACCGCCGCCGCCATTGACCAGACGACTCGACGAATTCTTCTGGAACGCAGCAAACTCGACTACCGGCCCGATGATTTGCCGGAGACGACCCGTTTCTCAACGCCGCCGGAGCTGGGTCATGGAAGCGCGCATACCGAACTCGGGTTTGGAAGAAACGGGCATGAACAGTTTGAAGAGGTTTCGCTGAGGCCGGCCTATCATGATCTTCTGGCCAACGACACCGGCTACGGGAAAGATTCGCAAATCCTTTTTCTGGATCTGACCGCACGCCGCTACAACGAGTCAGAGAAAACTAAGATCGACAATTTTAAATTAATCGACATCATCTCCTTGACTCCGTATGATCCCCTGTTCAACAAGAAATCCTGGAAATTAAGCATCGGCCTGGATACAATCAAAGACCTGAATTGCGGCTACTGCAATTCATTGAAGGGAAACTATGGGATTGGGGCGGCCTATCAACCGGGCTTCTTCTCGCCCCTTCTCTTATATTCGCTCATCGATCTCGAACTGGAACTGTCTCGTCGTCTGGACCAAAATTACCGGCTGGGCGGCGGCGGAACGATCGGAGCCTTGCTGGACATCACGGATCATTGGAGAATCCAGACGACAGGGGATTATATAAGTTTCCCGCTTGGGAATGAGTCGCACTATTACAAGGCTTCGGTCAACCAGCGCTATTCGTTCACCCAAAACCTGGACATACGGGCCGGATGGAATTTGATGAACAGCCGACAGGAGTGGCTGGCGGGGCTTAATTACTATTTTTGATGACAGCCCAAACCTATCTTTTAATTTGAACGATGAAACAATGTCGATGATAAGAATAACAATCCTGGCAGCCTGTTCCTTTCTTCTGCTCGTCACGCTCGACCTTGATACCGTCTCGGCAAGGGAACCCTATTGGGAAGAACACCACATTGAGCTTTCGGGACTGACGGAAGAACAGGTTCTCGGCCTGGAATCGACCATCAATCAATTAAGATCACTTGAACCCGGTGAGTTGAAAATCAACAGGAGTCTGCATGGCCGGTTGAGCCGGTTCAAGGAATTATTCGGTTTTCCATTCAATGGCAAGGATCTTTCCGGCTGGTTGCTGGCCCGGATCCGGAGCATCTCATACCAGAACACATGGACGGTGGCGGTGAATCAAAATCAGGGAAGTTTCATGGTGGGTGATTTTTTCTTCACGAAGACAACCCCTCTGGAGAAACTCTATGCCCTGATCCACGAGGCCCGCCATTCCGACAACGATGGGTATAAACATATCCGATGTCCCGACGGTTTTAAATATATCTCATCCCGGCAGCCCGAAATGGATTTGGAGCAAGAAGCGGCGTGCGACGCCAACGATCAAGGGGCCTATTCATTTCAGGCGGCGTTTTTGTTCGAACTGTTTGCCTACGGATTGTTGGATCAAGGCGAGGCCGGACTTCTTTACAACAGTTCGATATCCAGAGTGGTCCCACCCAAATAAAACGTTCTTACTCTTAGCCGGATGCCTCGGGCAAGAAAATGCCCGCCCCGTCTTCTCAAAACAGGTCCGCTGTTCTTGACAGCCGAAAACCGCCGTGTTAGATTGCGTAGACGATCTGTTGAGTACGACCGTCCATTCAATCCTTAAGGAGGGCAATCATGAAACGACTAAATCTTCGTACAACAGCCATCGTTATGGTCATGATCATTTCATTCATGAGCACAGGATGCCTTGGCCGATTTGCGGCTTTCAACAAACTCTCAGTTTGGAACCAGAAGGCCACCAAGGACAAATTCGTGAACGAAATAATTTTCCTGGCCTTAAACATTATACCTGTCTACGGTATCGCTCTGTTGGCCGATGCGGTTGTGTTTAACTCCTTGGAATTCTGGGGCGAGAAAAATCCGATGGTCAGCGAAGGACACCATCAAAAGTTCGTCGAATCCGGAAACATCAAGGTCGTACTGGACTTCCGTCAAAACGGAGAGATGAAAACGATGGAGGCACGGTACTATTTGAAAGATCGCCTGGTCAATACCTTGACACTTTCTCAGAGGAAGGAGTCCGGTGAGTTTGCCGGAGAGGCGGTCGCTTCCGATGGAACAGCAAAGAGTTTTACGATCAGAACCGATGAGGAAGGATTGATCGTCACACGTTATAATCCGGAAGGTCACCCGACCACGGACGTTGTGAAAGGATCTGCACTGCAATCTCTTTCAGCCAACGTGGCTGCATTGATCAATCACTCGACCATACAATTGGCCTCGGCTCATTAACCAACGTCAAACCAAAGGCCCAGGGATAAAATCCCCGGGGCTTTTTTATGGCCTAAATTAAATCACCCTTTCGCAGGCCGTCCCAGGGCGTTTCGAACCCATTTTCGACGACCACGTAATTGAAATTGACAACCGGTTAAGGTCGTACTAGAATCGATGCCGGATCCGATCGCCTCAAGAGACGGCCTGTCGAAAAGGAGATCCCCGATGAGGAATGTTTCCGGAAAGATCGTTCTTTCTTTCACGATCATCGCCCCGCTCCTGATGCCCCGCCCCGGCCTCGCCGGTTGGGAATCAAAAGCTTCCCTGCCGATCGCGCGCTCCGCTCTCGCCACGGCCACCCTCAAGGGAATCCTTTACACCATCGGGGGTACAATCCGTATCGGGCCCGTGGCGGCCGTCGAAACGTACAACCCGTCCAATGATACTTGGGAGGAGAACACGCCTCTTTCCGGCGCCCGCTCCCAACTGGCGGCCGCCGTGGTCAAGGACAGGATCTATTCCGTCGGGGGATCTACCAAAGCCGGACCCGTGGCAACGCTGGAAGTTTTTGATCCTGCCGCCAATGCCTGGTCGAAGAAGGCTCCCATGCCGACAGCCCGAGCGGCCGCGGCCGCCGTTGTGGTCAACAATAAAATCTATGTCCTTGGAGGCTCAACCGAATCCGGAGCTCCTCTCAAAACCGTCGAGGTGTATGATCCCGATACCGATGCATGGTCTGCGAAAACCCCGATGCCCACCGCCCGCGCCTTTCTGGCCGCCGGGGTGGTCAACAACAAAATTTACGCGATCGGAGGATATTCCGGAAAGGGGGAATTAGGATCGGTGGAGATTTATGATCCATCCACAGACAGCTGGTCTCAAAAAGCGCCGATGTCCATTCCCCGCGACTCGCTGGCCGTGGTGGTCCTGAATAATAAGATCTATGCGCTGGGAGGGTTCTCCGGAAAAGAACAGGCGAAAGAGGTAGAAGTCTACGACCCGTCCTCGAATTCATGGAAATTGTCAACGCCCATGAACGTGGCCCGGTCCTCCTTGAGCGCAGCCGTTCTCAATAATGTCATCTATGCCGTGGGTGGAGAGTCGGGTGGCGGACCCTTGGATGCCGTGGAAACCCTCAAGCCATGAAGGATGGCCTTTCGGGGACGGCTTCTAGAACCGTTCGGTAAACTTCTTGATCCGTTCCCGATCCTCGGCCTTTAGCTTTGTGAAGCGAACCCCCATCCCCACACCCTCATGGACGTATCGGACCTCTGCTTTGACCGTGATGGGATGATCGTCATTAAAAAGACGGAATTTCAGGTCCAGAATTGATCCTTTCATAAACGCGTCGGGCGTCGTGATGAACATCCCTTCCTCGCTGATGTCGTCCATTTTACGGGTTCCGCGATTCCCGAAGAACATCTCCTGAACGATCGCCACCCGACGACTTTTCCGCCGTTCGATGCCTTGCCTGGATGTCATTGACCCCCTCCGCATGAAAACATTCTCCTTGATGCAGCCTTTAGTATAGCCGAGGGAGGCGAAACGGGCAAGAAAACATGTAATGGTGCTATAATCGAGTCATGAAGTTATTGAAAATATTCTCTCTAATAATCACGGGCTTCTCACTTCTTTCCTTATCGGCCTGCCTGTCGCCTTCGGCACTGAAAGATAGACCCACCCCACCCGGACTGCTGCAAGAGAGACCGCCGCTAATGGCGGGCGCAGCCGCGTTGACCATCACACCGATGGATGAGCAGGGCCGCCCCTGGCAGGAGCCGTACACGGACGACAACGGCAACGGACGATACGATGCACCGGATCCGCTGAACCCGGCCGCAACCGCCGACCGTTTTGAAGACACTAATCACAACGGCAAATGGGACGGACCGTTCCTGGCCGGATACAAGCACAAAGGTTCTTACTATGTCGCCACGGGCGCGCATGACCCGCTCTGGACGCGTGTACTGATCCTTCAATTCGGGGAGATGAAACTGGCCTTCGTGGCGCTCGACGCGGTGGGCTACTCCTATCCCGAGGTCCAGGCGATACGGAAAGAGGCCGCCGACCTGGGGTTCCGCCAGATCATCGTGGCCAGCACACACACGCATGAAGGGCCGGACACGATCGGCCTCTGGGGTCCCAATCCGTTCACGGATGGAAAGGATCCGCGCCTGATGGAGTATATCCGGAACCGGACGCTCGCGGCCCTTCGCGAAGCCGACAAACATTTACAACCGGCCCGACTGACACTGGCCCAAACGACCCTTCCCGAACTTTTCGGACGGATCATTGCCGACCGCCGCGATCCGATCGTCCTGGATAACCAGCTCACCATCCTAAAACTGGACGACTCGAAAGGCCGGACGATTGCCACCCTCGTGAACGGTTCGATCCATCCCGAAACATTGGGGGGCCAGGGCAGTCTGATCTCATCCGACTTCCCGCATTACCTTCGTGAAGGAATCGAGAAAGGCGGCTTTTCCATCCAGGGAAGGACGATTCAAGGCTTCGGAGGAATCGCGCTTTATTTCAACGGCGCAGTGGGCGGCTTGATGACGACATTGGGCGTAGAGGTCAAAGACGAGTCGGGGAAAATCCTGCCGCAAAGGTCGTGGGAAAAGATGCAGCGCATTGGTGAATTGATGGCCGGAACCGCCCTTGAAGCCCTTCAAGGAAAACAGCCTGCGAAGATCAACGGGCTCACTGTCAAAACAAAAACGATCACACTCCCGCTGGACAACCGGTATCTTCGAACCATGATCGAAAAAGGGGTGATCCAACGGGATAGCTACACAAACGGCCTGCCGGTCAAGATGCCGATCGTGGGACAGGATATCCAATCTGAAGTCGACTTGATCACGATCCGCGGCTGGACGACGGATTCTAAAGAGGGTCCGTTGGCACAGATCATCACACTGCCGGGAGAGCTTTTCCCCGAAATCGCGCTAGGAGGCTATCTGGAGGACACCGACACCTGCTGGTCGGTCACGGAACGGAAAAAAGCGATGGATGGAATCGGTAGGGAACGGATCTCGGCCGCGAATCCCGGCACAGCGAAAGAACCGGTTCTCCTGAATTTCATAAAAGCGCCCTATTCATTTTTATTCGGCCTTGCGAACGATGAACTTGGTTATATCGTTCCGGCCAACGACTTTGTTTTTCCGACCTACACTCCGGGACCGGTTTTCGGCGTGGACCGGTGCGGAAGCAAAGATCATTATGAAGAAACGCTATCGGCCAGCTCCAAGATGGCCCCGATAGTAACCCAGACGCTTATTGAACTGATTAAAAGTGACCCGTGATCATGAGCCGAACAAAACACCTCCTTTCGCTTCTTTGCGCCGTCATCGCCCTGCCGCTTGTCACAGGTTGTCTCTCGATTGATTACACGCCGCTGGATCAACAACCCTTTTTTCACAAAACAGAGCAAGCGCTGAATGCATTGGCTCTGAAAGCACCGGATGAGAGTTCCCCCGGACCGCTCCGGATCGGAACAGCCAAGGTTGACATCACCCCGCCGATCGGTCTCCCGCTGGCCGGTTACGGGGCGCGGACCTCCACCGGGATTCACGATCCCATCCTGGCCCGCGCGCTTGCGGTTTCAAACGGCCAGAACACGGTCGTGCTGGTCAGCCTGGATCTCTTGGCCATTACGGATGACCTTTTCGATTCTGTTCTTAGAAAAGTTCGCGCCGACGTTCCCTTGCCGGAAGATCATCTATTAATCACGGCCACACATACCCATTCCGGGCCGGGAAATATCGGGAAACGTTTCTGGGAAACCCTGGCTGCGGGACCTTACAACGACGCTGTTTTTGAACGGACGACGGATGGGACGGCCCGGGCCGTGATCGAGGCCTATCGTCACCTGCGCCCGGCCACGATGGCTTACGGCCGCGTGGACGCGGGTGAATTCATTTTAAACCGAATGATCAGGGGCGGACCCATTGATCCGGATTTAAGTTTTCTCGCATTTAAGACGCCGGAAGGCCGACCCATCGCATATCTGGTCAACTTCTCGGCCCATCCCACGCTGCTGCGCAGCACCAATCGACTGTTGTCGGGCGATTTTCCGGCCGTCGTCAGCCGGATCCTTGAGGAATCGCAAGCCCCGGACGAGATCGTGGCGCTGTACATCTCCGGAGCGGTGGCCGATCAACGGGCGCACCCCCCGAACGGGAAGAACGTCTTTGAACGCGCCGAACGGATGGGCCGCGAGTTGGCCGAACGAATCTTGACCGCCGAGTCTCGGCGACCGGTTCAAAACAATCTGGAGGTCTCAAGCGACAGAATCCCTCTGGAGCTCCCGCCCCCGCAGATCAAGATGAATGCCTCCCATCGTCTGCCGATCTGGATGGGACGCGCCCTGCTGGACCGGTCCAGCTCGATCCAAGTCGTAAGGATCGGCCGGACCCTGTTCCTGGCGGTTCCCTGCGATCTCGGTTCCGAAATCGGGATGTCGCTCAAGCACTATGCCGGCGTCAAAGGCTTTGATGCAATCGTGGCCGGTTTTGCAAATGACTATATCGGCTATGTCATCTCGGGGAAATATTATTCTTCGCCGGTTTATGAGGCCTTCATGTCATTCAACGGCCCGTACATGGGGGATTATCTGACGTTCGCGATAGAGAAAATGATTAACCGTATCAAACCCGAGCAGGATGACGCCAATAGATGACAAGGGCCAAGCAAACAGAATATACTCATTAACCAGTGACCCCAATATCGATGCCGAATATCATCCGTCCAAATAACTTCGTTCTGATCGGCCTGATCGGGCTGGCCCTCAATCTGACGGGCTGTCTTTATTACGGCCATTACGGAATCCGGTCCAACCCGCCTCCGGCGCCTTCGATCGACTCGGATTATTTCCATGCCGGGACCTCGCCGGTCCCGCCGCGACTTCTCTCGAACCGAAAACGCGACGGCAGTACGATTCAAAAACTTCGATTCCAAACCCATACCGCTTTCCTTTATCTCCCCGATCTGGTGCAAACCGCACCGGCCGTCGTCCTTCTTCCGATTACGCAGGGGGATTACTACACCAAACAGATGGCCCACTTTCTATCGGAGAACGGCATCATCGCCCTCCGGTTCCAGAGTCACGGCCATCTTCTCACGACCAAAAACAGCCAGGACGCGCTGACCGAGTTCGAAGCGCTGTTGAAGGAGGACGTGATGGATGTGCTGGCGGGGGTGGACTGGCTAAGCTCCCAGCCCTCGGTGGATCATGAACGAATCGGGTTGGTCGGGATCAGCATGGGAGCGGTTATCGGCAGTGTCGTGGCCGGGGTGGACTCGAGGGTTCGGGCCGGCGTCTTCATCCTGGGCGGCGGGGATCTTTCCGGCATCCTGTTCTCATCGAAGGAACCCAACATCGTTTCGATTCGTAAGCGGATCGAGGAGGAAGAAGACCTGACGCGGGAAGAGCTGATCGCCGAGACCGGCCGGAGACTGCGCAACGTGGACCCGTTGACCTATGCAGACCGTTTGGATCCGAACCGGGTTTTAATGATCAACGCCTATTTCGACCATGTCATCAAGCGGCGATACGGAACAGCCTTATGGGAAACCGCCGGGGAGCCTCCCATGGTGATGCTACCGACCGGCCATTATTCCGCCAGCCTCTTTTTCAATTACGCACAGAAACGGATGCTAGCTCACTTTCAGAAAGTCTTCGGGCTGGAGAAGAAGTAAGGGGGTTCCTTGTTCTAGTTCGACGGGGTTAGCAGATACGCAACCGACCGCTCCAGCTCCCGCTCATCCCAGCTTTTCATGATCTCATCCACCATCGTCGAGCTCAACGAAACCTCCACGCCGTGGTTCGACGGGATGGGATCTTCCGTCATCACCTGTTTCATGATCTCATCGAAGCGGGCCTGCTGCTGCAACGAAAACCAACCGTCCCTGGCAAGTCCCTCCTCCCATCGCGCCCGATCCGGACTTTTCACCATCCGATGGCTCTTTAAGGCCTCGCGTGCATCCAGCCAGAAAAGGCGATGGCCCTCGCCGATCATCAATAACCGGGGCTTCAAACGGCTGATCTGCTTTCCGGAAGGCGAGCCGTGCTTTTTTAAGATCGTCCAGAGTTCGTCATGCGCCGATTTCACGGTCTCTTCCGGATCTTCGGCCACGGCGAGCACCAGTTCGGTGACCTTCTGGCGTTCCTCCAGTGTGAGCGCTACCTCCCCGTCGCCGCGCGCCATGCAGCCCGGCATTAGAAACAGGACGGCCCATATGATCATGCGGCGAACGCGAAACAATTACACCGACTCCGTCAAGGTTTGAAGTCCGGTTTGTTCATCCGGTCCCAGATCAATACACAAAAGAGGCCGTTCTCGACGACTTAACGAAAGATAATCGCCAAAGGCCTGTGCCTGTTTTAAGACCGAGAAACCGTACGGCTGGCCCGGAATGGGGAGATCGGCACTATCCTCCGATGTGATCTGGACAAAAAACCCCGTCTTCGGGCCTCCTTTGTGAAGCTGGCCGGTCGAATGCAGAAATCTCGGCCCGTATCCCAGCGTCACGGTAAGACGATACCGATCGCGGATCCGTGCGCGAAACGCTTGGAGCAACGCCTCGTTGGAATCGGATCGTTGGAGATAGACCATCATTGCGACATAGTCCGAGGGCTTCGCCCGCTCAAGAAAAAGACGCAACGCCTCTTGAAGCGAACCGTTGAGCGGCCGCATTTGCTCCGAATAAAGTCGCACCCCTTTTTGCTCAAGAACCGTCGGGCGGGATGGGACCCGCCCCGTCGTCTGGAATTCCTCGATCAGCCGGCCGGTGTTCTCCTTGCTCTCGGTCACGTTCGGTTCATCAAAAGGGTTCACCCCCAAGATCGCACAGGCCGTCGCCGTGGCCAGCTCCCACCGGAAGAATTCACCCGCCAGATCCACCGGCTCGGAAAGAAGGATTCGGACGATGGGATGACCGCTCTTTTCCAACGACCGGATTTTTTGATCCGGCGTCTTATCGGCATCCCATGCCGCTTTCAAATGGACAAAAATCCGGTCCGGACCGTAGACCTCCCGCGGCCCGATCGGCTCCGCATCCACGGGGATCAATCCTTTGCCCTCCTTCCCCGTGCTCTCGGCAATCAGCTGTTCCAGCCAGCCGCCAAAGCTGCGAATGGCCGGGGATAAGATCAAGGTTACTTTATCAAGTCCCGCCTGGCCGAGCGCGCCCAGGATGGCGC
This sequence comes from Nitrospirota bacterium, assembly GCA_016200255.1. GTDB lineage: Bacteria > Nitrospirota > Nitrospiria > JACQBZ01 > JACQBZ01 > JACQFA01. The sequence goes on from JACQFA010000090.1 coordinate 12,492, forward strand.
CGAGCCTCACTCCGGGGTTATCTTCTATCGGCATGGAAGAGGACGCGGCCTGCCTGTCCGGCAGACAGGCCCGGACCATCTCTTGAGCCCGATCGAGAAAACGGTGCAGGTCCTGCCCGATCAGGACCAGCGGAACCAGTCCGAAATAGGAGAGTGCGGAATAACGCCCGCCGATGTCGGGTGCGTTTAAAAAAAGTTTTCTAAAACCTTGCGCGCGGGCCAGCGTCTCAAGCGGCGTTTCGGGATCCGTAATCGCGACAAAATGTTCTCCGAACGATCCCGGTTTGATCGTCGCGAGTCGGGCCGAGAAATAACGGTAGAGCGACTGCATCTCGATCGTCGTTCCGGACTTACTGGCCAGGATGAACAGCGTCCGCTGTAGATTCACCGAGTTTTCGATCTTGAAAATGGTGGCCGGGTCGGTGGAGTCCAGCACGGCCAGATCGGGATAGCCGGACGCAACGCCGTAGGTTTCCCGGCAGACCTCCGCGCAGAGACTGCTTCCCCCCATGCCCAGCAGCACGACATGCGTAAACCCTTCGTCCCGAATCGACCGGGCGAACTCCATCAGCTCGCCGGCGCGCTGCGTCATCTCCCCTGCAACGGTCAACCATCCCAGCCGGTTTTTGATCTTCTTTTGAACCTCCGGATCGCCCGGCCAGATCGATGCGTCCCGGGCCGATAGTTTTTCCAAAAATCGCCCGTCATCCAGACTGCGCAGCGCGGCCTCGACCGGCTTCTCATAACGGCCCAATGAGGCCTTTAGATTTTTCATGGGTCTGTTCAATCCGTCCGATGACTTGTTTTTCTCCGCTCGCGATCCCGTTTCTTGCGGCCCGTGTAAAACTCTTCCGCCAGCGCCACATCCTCCGGACTCCCGATCAACAATGGAACGCGTTGATGAAGCTCGGTCGGCCGGATATCCATGATCCGCTCGGTCCCGGTGACGGCCCGTCCCCCGGCCTGCTCCGCAACAAAAGCCAGCGGGGCCGCTTCATAAAGCAGCCGGAGTTTTCCCTGCGGGTTTTTCATGTCGCCGGGGTAGAGAAAGATGCCGCCCTGAAGAAGGGTCCTGTGGAAATCGGCCACCAAGGCGCCCACGTAGCGCGACGAGTACGGCCGGCCGGTGCCGGAATCCTTCTCCTTTAGATAATCGATGAGGCTCCGCGTCGGGGTCTGCCAGACGGGATAGTTGCCTTCATTGATGCTGTAGGTCTTCCCCCGGGCCGGGATGCGGATATTTTCGTGGGAGAGGAGAAACTCCCCGATGGAAGGATCGAGCGTGAATCCATGCACACCCTTGCCGGCGGTATAGACCAGGAGGGTGCCGGGGCCGTAGATCACATATCCGGCCGCCACCTGCTCCGAGCCGGACCGGAGCCATTCTTGTTTTGTCCCGTGAGCGTCCCCGTTCAGCCGGTGATGGATCGAGAAAATCGTTCCGATCGTTCCGTTGACGTCGATATTGGACGAACCGTCCAGCGGATCGAAAAAAAGCGTGTATTTTCCCTGGGAACAATTCTCCGGGAGATGCCGGGGGACCTCCATCTCCTCCGAGATCAGGGTGCAGACCAGTCCGCTGTGGCCGAAGACGTTGAGAAAGGTCTGGTTGGCATATTCGTCCAGTCGCTTGACCTCCTCGCCATGAACATTGACCGCGCCGGTCACGCCCAGAATATCGACCAGCCCGGCCCGGTTCACGGCCCGGGTGATCAGCTTGGTGGCGAGGCCGATCTGCGCGAGCAGCGTCGAGAGCTCGCCCGTCGCGGACGGATGGGCGCGTTGTTCCAGAAGGATGTGGCGCGTGAGCGTGATTCCTTTTGTGTTCATCGGCCCCTCCGTTCGAATAACCGCATCGCTGACACCGGCGCATAGTTTACACCATTCCGCCGCGACTGTCACCCTGATGTGTTTCTTTTATTGACAGATGAACAATTGTTGGCTATTCTGAGGGCCTTACGGGAAAGAAATCCTTATGGACACCCACATCGCCAACCTGTTTCCTGAACAGAAAAAAGATATCGGCTCTCTTTACACGACAGGGATTTTACCTTCACAGAAAATCAAAGAATTAATCGATTCAGGTCATATTAATGCAAAAACTCCGATTTCAAAAGATCAGATTCAACCGGCCAGCATTGATCTTCGGCTCGGACCTGTCGCTTATCGAGTTCGCGCAAGCTTTCTGCCCGGGAAAGATTCAATGGTAAAAAGCAAACTTGATGTACTTCAAATGCACGAGATTGATCTCACCAAACCTTCCGTGCTGGAAAAAGGCTGCGTTTACATTGTACCTCTCATGGAGGAACTCTCTCTTCCTCCAAAAATATCAGGCAAAGTTAATCCCAAAAGCACGACAGGTCGTTTAGATATTTTCGCTCGACTCATCACAGATTATGGGAAAGAGTTCGAGCGTATTGAAGCAGGCTATAAAGGAAAGTTATACGTTGAAATAGTACCTCGCACCTTTAGTGTTCTTGTCCACGAGGGAACCAAACTAAACCAAATGCGTCTTGTCCGAGGCGAACCGGCGCCTTCCGATACCGGACTAAACAAATTAGATGAAAAAGAAACACTGGTGTATTTAAGGAATGATATCCCTGATGAGGCGATGATTGATAAAGGTCTTTGGGTGTCCATCGACCTTCAAGGAGGCGATGACACAGAAAGCATCGGTTACCGGGCGAAAGGGCACGCGCCACTCATTGATCTGGCGAAAATCGATTATTACGATCCCCTGGAATTCTGGGAGCCGATCCGCCGGCCGAAATCAAAAAGCATCATTCTCAACCCGGATGATTTTTACATCCTGCTCTCCAAACAGAAAATCCGCATCCCGCCCCACTATGCGGCCGAGATGGTGGCGTACGACCCTTCCGTCGGAGAATTCCGCATCCACTACGCCGGATTTTTTGATCCCGGCTTCGGCTACGGCAATGACGACATCAAGGGGACCCATGCGGTACTGGAGGTTCGATCACACGAGGTCCCTTTTCTGCTGGAAGACGGACAGGTCGTGGGCCGTTTGATTTATGAAAGATTATTAGCCCCACCCGAGAAAGTTTACGGAGTGGGCATCGGCTCGTCTTACCAATCTCAAGGTTTATCGCTCAGCAAACAATTTAAGCGCTCCTAAGCATTACACCTCGTTCAAACAGGAGAAATCACCATGATGTCCCGTCTCGCAAAAATAGCGGCCGTCTTTTTGAGTGTGACCATCATCATCGCCGGCTGCGCCAAGAAACAGGTGGTGCTGGAACCCGAGATTCCGGTCTTCCGGTATGAGCAGTACGTCCA
>JACQFA010000097.1 GCA_016200255.1 Nitrospirota bacterium
GAATCGCCAACGTCAATTCCTTGCCGTCCTCGTTCATGCGTGAGAGCTTGACGCGGCCTGATTTTAAGAGATAGACCGTGCTCGCCGCGTCACCGGGCAGAAAAATAAATTGACGGCGCTTGACGGACTCCATCCGGGTGATCTCTTCCACGTGTTGCATCTCTCTGTCCGGAAGGTCCGAGAATAACTTGATCTGCTTGAGGAACCAGTACTTGGACGGCATGAGGGGCTCGCGATTAAAAACTGGTCTTAACTATAGACCAGAAGCCGTCAAAGATCAACACCGATTGCCCCAGGTCAAACGTCATTTGGTCGATGGGCGGCGCGGCCGCCAGGTCGCGATTTCGGCCAGCGAGTGCGCCGCTTCAAAAGCCGCCATGGCCCGATCGAAATCGTATTGGTTCACCCGGATCCTCGCCGTATTGGCCACCGCCTCCTGAAAGACTTCGATGGTTTCCGGAGGCGACGATATCCTTTTTGTTGCGACGACCGACAGTTCTCCCCCATCCACATAGTGCAGAGGGACCACCGTCTGGTAGGCCAGCCACACAAGGTTCCTGGCCTGGACCGGTTCTAAGATATTGAAGTAGGTAACGACCCGGAACGGGTCCTGTGTATTGTCCACGACCTCGAAGAACCATCCGATCACCGGGGCGGTGGGCATGGGAAAGAGAAACAGAAAGTGACGGATGGGCAGCGGGTCGGCTATGAACCGGACGGCCGGGTGCGGCAACTTGACAAACACATGCAACTGGCCCCGGTCATCGGCTGCGGTCAACGCGCCGTAGTCCAGTCGGCAGAGGACGGGTTTGAGGGAATCGAAGAGGGACAGCATGCCACCCCACAACAGCCTGCCGGAGCAGTGCAGTGGGGCAACTGTAGCATAGCATAGACTAAGCTACAAGGCTTTTTTTAAACCGCGTTCCTGGTGGGATGCGGACACCACGTAAGCCTCGACGCTCTCTGCGGCGATGGACCAGATCTTTCTCGGGACACGGACGGTCTTCAGGCGCGCCCTAAGACGGCCTCTTCGTATCGCCCCCAGCACGGACTCGGGCGTGATCCCAAGGCAGTGGGCTGCTTCGGGAATTGTATAGCGGCGGCGGCGTACCATTATGGACACGCAGCGTAGCATAAGCTCCGCGCGGGTGCAATACGGTTTTCAGTGTATTTATCTTCAGGAAAACGATTTTCCCTTGACATCAACCGTCAAACTCGTTAAGCTCACCTGCGTTTGAAACCGGCGGCGTCTGGAATGGCTCTGTTAACGAAAACTCCCTGGCTGTTGCTCTTCTTCATCCTGTTGGGCGGACTGCTCGGCGGGCTGCTGGGCGAGATTTTAAGGGTGATCGCGCCCCAGGGTCCTTTGCAGGACATCTTCGCACGGGTTCAAAACATCGGTCTCAACCCGCCCTTTACGATCGATCTTAAACTGTTCACGATCACCTTCGGCTTCATGCTCCGTATCAATCTGTTCAGCGTCCTGGGAATTCTGCTCGGAATCTATATCTACAAACAGGCGTAGGTTCACTTCACCCCCAGCTCGGCCTCTTTTAATTTCCGGATCCGGTCCCGTATCTCGGCCGCCGTTTCGAACTTCAACGCCTTCGCGGCTGCCTTCATCTCTTTCTCCAGGCTTCGGATCATCCCGGGGACTTCATCCGCCGGGATATAGTCCTCCGTGCCCTCGGCCGCCACCGGCACGGTGACGTAATCGGCCTCGGAAATTTCATACAGCGGCCTTGGAATCCCCTTCTTGATCGTTTCGGGCGTGATTCCGTTGAGCCGGTTGTATTCCATCTGGATTTTACGGCGGCGTTCCGTTTCCCGGACCGCCAGTTTAATCGATTCCGTCAGGGTATCCGCGTAGAAAATCACTTCGCCCGCGACATTCCGCGCGGCTCGCCCCGTCGTTTGAATGAGCGAACGGTACGACCGCAGAAAACCTTCCTTGTCGGCATCCAGAATACCGACGAGCGACACCTCCGGCAGATCCAGACCTTCCCGCAGAAGGTTGATCCCGACCAGAACGTCGAAGGCCCCCAGCCGGAGATCCCGAAGGATCTCGGTCCGCTCCAGCGTCTCGATCTCGGAATGAAGATAGCGGACCTTCACCCCTAGTTCATGATAATACTCGGTCAGATCCTCGGCCATCCGCTTCGTCAGCGTCGTCACCAGGACCCGTTCATTCCGCGCCGTCCGCTTCCGGATCTCGCCCAGAAGATGGTCCACCTGCCCCTTGGCCGGCCGGACCGTGATGACCGGGTCCATCAATCCCGTCGGACGGATGATCTGCTCCACGATGCGATCCCGGCTCTTCTCGAGCTCGTACGGGCCGGGCGTGGCCGAGACGTACACGACCTGTTTCATATGCCGCTCAAACTCCTCGAAGGTCATCGGCCGGTTGTCGAAGGCCGACGGCAGGCGGAAGCCGTATTCGACCAGGTTTTTTTTCCGGGACCGGTCTCCCTCGTACATCCCGCCGATCTGGGGAACGGTCGCGTGGCTCTCGTCGATGATCTGGAGATAGTTCGAGGGGAAATAATCCAAGAGGGTCGGGGGCGGCTCGCCGGCCTTCCGGCCGGAGAGATGCCGGGAATAATTCTCGATTCCATGACAGTAGCCCACCTCGCGGATCATCTCCAGATCGAACACCGTCCGCTGCTCGATCCGTTGGGCCTCGATCAGCTTCCCTTCGTTTTTGAAAAACCGGATCCGCTCCTCGAGTTCCGCCTCGATCCCGGCCAGCGATTCCTTCAGCCGCTCCGGCGGGATGACGTAATGGCTGTTGGGGTAGATCGCAATCTTTGGGAATCGCTTTAAAACCTCCCCGCGCAGCGGATCGATCTCGGAGAGGGCCTCGACCGTGTCGCCGAACAGCTC
>JACQFA010000095.1 GCA_016200255.1 Nitrospirota bacterium
CCGGTGAACGAGAGCAGTTTGAACCGCTCGTCCATCACCATCTGCTCGGCCAGATCATTGCTGCATGGAAGTATGCTCACCGCTCCGGCCAGCAGTCCCGCTTGGGCGATGATCTCGCCCAGCATCAAGGCCGTCATGGGCGTCTTGGGCGCCGGTTTCAGTATGATCGGATTACCTGATGCAATAGCCGGCGCGATTTTGTGGCCGACAAGGTTCAACGGAAAATTAAACGGGGAAATCCCAAGAACCGGACCGATCGGGAAGCGGCGTATGATCCCGAAACGCGATTCCGAACCGGGCGCAAGATCCAACGGAATCAGATCGCCGCCGAGTCGCTTGGTTTCCTCGACCGCGGTCTGAAAATTCAGCATCGCGCGGCTCACCTCGGCCCGTGCATCCGTGATCGGCTTGCCGGCCTCCAGGCAGATCATACGGGCCAGATCCTCACGCCGCGTTTTGACTCCGTCCGTGATCTTCTGGAGCGCTTCGGCCCGTCGATAAAGCGGCATCCGACGCAGTTCCGGAAAAACGGTCTGGGCCGCGCGGATCGCCATCTCGATCTCCTCCGGCCCCGCCTGATGAACCTTTCCAATCTTCTCCCCGAGATACGGGTTTGAAATCTCGACCGTACTTTGGGTTGCTTTCCAACTTCCAGCGAGAAAGACTTTATATTCGATCATGATATCGCACCCCGAAAATCATAACGGACAGACAAATCGATCCATCTGTTCCATGAAACGAAAATTTTCACGATAATCGACCGGTACCTCGATCACGGCCGGGACCTTCTGGGCAAATGCCTCTCGAAGCGTGGGGATCAACTCGCTGGCCGCGCCGATACGGTAGCCCTTGGCCCCGTAGGATACGGCCAGCTGTTTGAAGTCCGGATTCCCAAGGCTCGTGGCGAACTCCCGACCGAACTTTTTCTGCTGCTTCCATTTGATCAGACCGTAACCGTTGTCGTTGAAGATCAGCACGACGAACGCGAGACCGAGACGCCGGGCTGTCTCGAGCTCCGCGCAGGCCATGAGAAAACCGCCGTCGCCGCAGACCGCCAGTACTTTCCGGTCGGGATTCACCAGTTTGGCCGCGATCGCACCGGGCAGCGCGATCCCCATTGCGGCGAAACCGTTCGAGATGATCACCGTATTCGGAACCGAGGCGCGGAACATCCGCGCAATCCAGATCTTGTGTGCGCCCACATCGCTGATCAGTATATCCTCTTTGCCCAGGACCTGACGGACGTCGTGGATAATCCGCTGAGGCTTCAACGGGAAACCCTCGTCCGTCGCGCCCTCTCCAAGCTCTTTGAGGATCGAAGCCCGAAGGCTTTTCGGATAACTCACATCCTTCTTTCCATGAACCTCCAAGGTCAGAAGTTCCAGTGTCTCACGAACATCCGCCACGATCTCGACCGAGGGCTGATAGTAGGCGTCCACCTCGCTCGGCGTGAAGTCGATATGGATGATCGGCTTCTTCCCGTCGGGATTCCAGTGCCGCGGCGAATATTCAACCAGGTCATACCCCACCGCGATCACCAGGTCGGCCCGCTCAAAACCGCACGTGACATAGTCCCGGGACTGAAGACCGATCGAAAGCAGCGCCAGATCGTAATCCCACGGAACGATCCCCTTGCCCATGAAGGTGTTCGCCACCGGAATCCCGGTTTTCTGTGAAAAAGCCAAAAGTTCCTTGGCCGCCTTTCCGCGCACCGCGCCGTTCCCGGCCAGGATCAACGGCTGCCGGGATTTCTCGATGAGCTCGGCGGCCGTCTTCAAGGACTGATGATCGGGCGAGGGCCGCCGGGCACGTACGGTCGAAAGCGGCTCCTGACCGATCTCGATCGTCATCACGTCTTCCGGAAGCTCGATGTGGCAGGCGCCCGGTTTCTCGGCCTGGGCCGTCTTAAATGCCTTTCGCACGACTTCGGGAATGATCGAGGCCCGCTCGACGCGTGAATTCCATTTTGTGAGCGGCTCGAAACAATGCAGTATGTCGACGTACTGGTGCGACTCTTTGTGAACCCGTTCAAGTCCGGCCTGGGCCGTGATCGCGACCAGCGGCGCATGGTCCAGGTTGGCATCCGCGATCCCGGTCGCAAGGTTCGTCGCGCCGGGTCCGAGCGTCGAAAGGCAGACGCCGGCCCGGCCGGTCAGCCGGCCGTAGACGTCCGCCATGAAGGCCGCGGCCTGCTCATGGCGCGTCGAGATAAAGGTGATCGAAGAGGATTGAAGAGAGTTGAGAAGGTCGAGGTTCTCCTCGCCGGGAAGGCCGAAGATATATTTCACCCCTTCCTGTTCAAGGCATTTTACAAAAAGGTCGGAGGCTTTCATGGCGGCCTTCCTATTTAGACTTTTTCTTCTTCGACCCGGCGTGGGGCTCGGTCATGCTCCAGGGATCCAGCAGCTCGGACAACCGTTGCTCCGGTAGAACCTTCCGGGCCCTCGCGACGTCGCGTACGGTTTTCCCGGTCTTGAAGGCCTCTTTGGCGATTTTGGCCGCGGCGTCGTATCCGATCTCGGGCGCAAGCGCGGTGCACATCGCGAGGCTCTGCTCGATCATCGCCTGATTGCGGGCCTCATCGGCCTGGATGCCCTGGATGCAGCGGGTCGTGAAGTTTTCGGCCGACCGCGCCAGAAGTTCTATGGACTGGAGAAGATTGTAGGCCATCACTGGCATCATGACGTTGAGTTCAAAATTTCCGGCCTGGCCGCCTATCGTAACGGCAAGATCGTTCCCGATCACTTGGGCCGCGACCATCAAAACCGACTCGGCGATCACCGGATTGACTTTTCCCGGCATGATGGACGAACCAGGCTGCGTATCCGGCAGCATGATCTCGGCGATGCCGCATCGCGGGCCCGAGCCGAGCCAGCGTATGTCGTTCGCAATTTTCGTCAAACTCACCGCGACGGTCTTGAGCGCGCCGCTCGTCTCGACCACGGCGTCCTTCGCGGCCTGGGCTTCGAAATGGTTCTCGGCCTCGTGGAACGCACAGCCCGTTTCGCGGCTCAAGATCTTGATCACCTGTTTTGCAAACTCCGGATGGGTATTGATCCCCGTCCCGACTGCCGTTCCACCCAGCGCCAGTTCGGAGAGGTTCTCACGAACAGATTGGACCCGTCGCACCGCAAGCGCGATCTGTCGCGCATAGCCCGAGAATTCCTGGCCCAGCCGTATCGGCGTGGCATCGGCCAGATGCGTACGGCCGATCTTGACGATGGGATCGAACTCGTTCGCCTTGGCCGCAAGCGCTTTTTGTAATTTAGTCAGAGCCGGGATGAGATCCTTCTCGATCAATTCGAGCGCCGCGACATGGATCACGGTCGGGATCGCATCGTTGGAGGACTGGCCGAGATTGATGTGGTCGTTGGGATGGATCAACTTACCTCCAAGAGGCTCACCGAGAAGCTCCGCCGCGCGGTTGGCAATCACTTCGTTCGCATTCATGTTGGTCGAGGTTCCGGAGCCGGTCTGGAAGATGTCCACCACGAATTCGCGGTCAAATTTTCCGTCCACCACCTCGCGCGCCGCCTGGACGATCGCCTTGGACTTATTCTTATCCAGCAGACCCAGCTCTTCGTTCACCTGCGCCGCGGCCCACTTGATCAGGCCGAGGGCGCGGATGAAGGACCGGGAAAATCGAAGGTCGCTGATCGGAAAGTTTTCAACCGCTCGGAGCGTCTGGATGCCGTAATAAGCCTCGGCCGGGACGTCCTTCTCGCCCATCGTGTCGCGTTCAAGTCTCATCTTCGGTTTCACGAGGCTCTCCTTGATCGGGTTTATATTAAAGGTGGGATGATTGTACTTCAAGAAGTGGTTGGAACTCAACTCAGAAATAAAAACCCCCGATGCAGGTTTGGCTGCACCGGGGGTCTTAATGCCGAGTTAAGGCCGTGTATTAGACGTTGACCGTGACGGTCTTGATCGCCGACTTGACTTTGGCCGCCATGTCCGGGGGCATGGAGGTCATCTTGTGCACGATCTTCCCGTGCTCGCCCGCGATTCGCATGACTTCGGCTTCCGTTTCAGCCCTCACCTCAAAAGCGCAGCCCATCTTCGGTTCAACATCCATGCAGCCTAACTTCTTGTACTATTTACTTGGCATGGCATCCTCCATTTGGTTAGATTATTTAATGCAGATTACTTCATCTTGTTCGGATTCTGATAGATCATCAAATGGGCGTACGGCGTGCCCTCGAACATGATATAGGTGCCCATTTTGTTCGGCATGGATGCCATTCCAATCGTCTTTGAGTCAAAAGGCCAGAAAACCATCCAGTGCGGCGGTTCTTTCACGGCCTTGGCACCCGGCTCGCTCTTCATTAAAATTTTCCCGTCTTTTTCAAAATGCCATCCGCCCTGGGCCATGTAAGAGATCCCGGGAACGGTATTGGTCGGTTTGGGCGCGCTGCTCATCAGATCACCCACCCATTGCATGGAAGCCGCATCGGCACAGATCGGATCCGGCTTGGCCTGCCCGTCGATATCCGGAATACAGGTGAAACCGTTCGTGCCCTTTTTGGCTTCCATTAACTTGCCGTCCGGCCCTGGAACCATGATCGTCGCGTCTTTTGCGATATCGGCCGGACCGCCGCTCTCGGCCAGCTTGACCAAGTCGTCCTTCGACATGCTCTTGATCGGGCTTCCGCCCTTCATCTTTTGCTTCTCTGCCGCCATCGACAGGGACGTAATCGTTATCGTCAACACAATGGCAAAAAGAAAATGTAAAATCTGTTTCATCGGCGCCTCCCCCATGTTGTTGGATTGTGATATAAGAACCGGACGAAATCCGGAGTTTCTACATATAATCTTCTTAAATGGGTTTGTCAAGTGCCCCAAATTCCTTTGACAGTCTCGATGACAAATGGTATATCAGATTGAACTATCGATACGAAAGGAACGAACCGGCCGTGAAAGCAAGACCGCTCATCATCGCCCACCGCGGCGCGTCCGGCCATGCGCCCGAAAATACGATGGCTGCGTTTCGTCTGGCGGTCGAGATGGGCGCGGACTGGATCGAGCTGGACATTCATCAAACCGCCGACGGCCATCTGGTCGTCCTCCATGATTTCACATTGGAGCGAACGGCGGGCGATCGCCGTCCAATCCAAACCCTTACTCTAAAACAGATCAAAAAATTCGATGTCGGACTGTGGTGGGACAAAGCCTATCGGGGCGCGCGTGTGCCCACATTGGATGACGTGCTGACGTTTGCCCGGAATCGCATCCGGGTCCAGATCGAACTCAAGCGCGGCTCGTCACTTTACCCCGGAATCGAAGTTCGGCTGATCGAGACGATCACACGTCACGAAGCCGAACGCTGGACGGCCGTCTCATCGTTTGAGATCGAGGGCTTGAAAACTCTCCGTCGTTTGGATGATAAAATGTCACTCGGTCTCCTGACCCGTAAGACAAGACCCCGGGAGGTATTGGAAGAAGCCGTATCGTTAAAAGTCCAGTCCATCCATATTTCAACTCGGCGGCTCTCGAAAACCCTCCTGACGCAGGCCCATTCAGTCGGCCTTCCGGTCTATGCTTATACCGTCAACCGGCCGTCTTTGATGAGCCGTTATCTTACCATGGGAGCGGACGGCCTCTTCACCAACTATCCCGATCGGCTCCATCATCTCATGAACAGGCATCCCTCATAAATACCCCTTGATGCTGCGATCGGCGACATGTTACTATTTAACCATACTGGAATCATACTCTGGCCTGTATAAGCGAGGATGGAACATTGTCGCGTCAAACGCCATCACAGTCTACCGGCCTCACGACGAACGAAACGCCCAATTTAGAAGAAATCCGAAGCCGTAGCGCTGAACTGCACAAACGGCTGATCCGGGATGGCTTCTATCAAGCGCAAAGGGCTCAACCGGACGTTCAACCCGCCGCGTCCGAAGCCGAAACAACCACGCTTACTTGGCGGATTTCGCCCGAGCCGTTTTGGATCACGGCTGAAGAACTCCGGGCCATTGAAGAACTCGGCTCCCACCTTCTCTCTTTTTATACGGCCTTAAACCGCCTCTATTTTGCGAGCGTCCGCGGATCGCAGCCCCCGTGGGTCAGTCGTTACCTCGATCTTGGAAAACCGGAAACCCAGGTTGAATACGGCCGGATGAACCGGTTCAAGCAGCACCTTCCCGGAATCATCCGGCCGGATCTGATCCTCACCGACAACGGATGGATCGCGACCGAACTGGATTCCGTTCCCGGAGGAATCGGACTGACCGGAAGCCTGTCGCGCCACTACTCCGAAATGGGCCACCCCATCATCGGCGGACCGAACGGAATGATCGACGGCTTTGCGAGGATGATACGGTCCGTTTCCGGCTCGCCCAACCCAAACCTCGCGATCATCGTTTCGGAGGAATCCAAGGACTATCGTCCCGAGATGCGGTGGCTGGGGCAACAACTCAACGCAATGGGTCTCAAGACCTTCATGATCAAGCCGGAGGAAACCCGATTCACGGAAGACGGACTGACCGTCATGGACCGGACCACCGCCGTTCCGATCGACACGGTCTATCGTTTCTTTGAACTTTTTGATCTTAAGAACATCCCCAAGTCGGAATTGATCCTCTACAGCGCCAGGAAGGAAAAGGTCAAGATCACCCCGCCCGCGAAAACCTACCTTGAAGAGAAGATGGCCTTCGCACTGTTTCATCACCCGGCGCTTCGAGCCTTCTGGCTGGAAGCCCTGGGCGAAAAAACCGATGCGGCGCTGATGCGGATCCTTCCCAAAACCTGGGTGCTGGATCCCCGGGACGTCCCGCCGCATGCCGTCATTCCCGGCCTCATGATACGTGAACGGCCCGTGAGCCGGTGGCAGGAGTTGACCTCCCTCACACAAAAAGAACGACGGTTTGTGATCAAGCCTTCCGGTTTTTCGGAACAGGCCTGGGGCAGCCGCGGCGTCGTTGTAGGGCATGACCTCCCCGAAAAGGAATGGGCGCAGGCGCTGAACGACGCGCAGGGCCGATTCGCCCGGTCCCCATCCATATTGCAGGAGTTTCACGGCGGGAGAAAAGTTTCGGTCTGGTATGACGATCCGGCCGAGCCGCAGCCGAAGCTCATGTCCGGCCGCGTCCGTCTGTCGCCCTATTATTTCACGGCCGACGGCAAAGCCGAACTGGGCGGCATCCTGGCCACGATCTGCCCTCTGGACAAGAAATTGATCCACGGCATGACCGATGCCGTGATGGCACCTTGTGCCGTAAAAAATAATCAAAGGAGCAAGAACTAATGGAAAAGTGGCAACGAGAGCTGCAGGCCAGCATCACGAAACCGGAGGATCTGGCCCGTGAACTCGGAATCGATCCGGAGGCGGTCCGGTCGGTGATGAAGGACTACCGCGTTCGAATCACCCCCCAGATGCTCAAACTGATCCAGGAAAAAGGGGATGCGATCTGGAAACAGGTCGTCCCGGAAGCGGTCGAGGGGGATGATCTTCTGGCCGCGGCCGATCCGCTGAATGAAGACGGCGACAGCCCTGTTCCGCATCTGGTCCACCGTTACCCGGACCGCGTTCTTCTGATGGTCACAAACCAATGTCCGATCTACTGCCGGTTCTGCACGCGCAAGCGGCTCGTCGGCAAGCCGGGCTTCATCTCGAAGGGCGACCTCGATCTGGCGGTGGACTACATCAAAAACCATCCCGAGATCCGGGACGTCATTCTTTCCGGGGGCGATCCGCTTCTGTTGACGGATGATCACCTCGAAGGGGTGCTGAAAGCGCTCCGGGCCATTCCCCACCTTGAAATCATCCGCATCGGAAGCCGCGTTCCGGGCAGTCTCCCGTCCCGGATCACCGAATCCCTCTGCGCCATGGTAAAAAAATATCATCCGGTCTATATGAACCTGCATTTCAACCACCCGGATGAGATCACGCCCGAGGTCAAAGCGGCCTGCGAACGGCTGGCGGATGCCGGCATCCCGCTCGGCAGCCAGACGGTATTGTTGAAAGGTGTGAACGACGATCCCGAAGTCATGAAGCGGTTGATGCAGAAACTTCTGACCTGCCGCGTGAAACCCTACTATCTTTATCAGGCCGATCTCACGCAGGGCACAAATCATTTCCGGACAACAGTAGAAGAGGGACTCGCGATCATCAAGGCGATCCAGGGCCACACCTCCGGGATGGCCGTGCCGCATTACGTCATTGACGCGCCGGGGGGCGGCGGCAAGATTCCGCTTCTTCCGGCCGATTATCTGGTCGATCTGAATTCCCGTGAGGCGGTTTTGAAAAATTATGAAAACCGGATCTTCCGCTACCCGCAGGCCGAGCCGGAAAAGGTTTCAACCACCGGACAGAGTTCGAGCGGACCGTTCAAGATACTCAACAACGGCCGCGATCAGTGACGAAAAGGAACGACGCCGGAAACGGGCGGCCTAACCGCCCGATTTAAAAACCTGCTCATAGAGCAGCCGGGCCAGCAGGCGATAGCCTTCCGTCGTCAGGTGCAGCCCGTCGTTAGAGTATTCCTCGGCCAATCGAAGCGTCTCCGGTTCGGCCGTGGCCGTAAATAGATCCACGAAGGGCTGGGGTAAGGTTTTGCAGTAGTCAAGGATCAGCCGGCCTAATACCCGACGCGGCGGGATCAGGCTGTCGGCCCCCCGAATCGAGGGAATCGTGACGGCGACGGGTTGGATGCCCGCGGCCCGTGCGCGCTCGTACATTGCGATCAGGTTCGTCATGATTTCCTGCGGCTGGGCTCCCCATCCCACGTCATTGGCCCCTCCTAAGATGACGATATAATCCGGCCGCAGCGAGATCCCATCTCTTCCCATGCGCATCACCATCTCACAGGTCAATTCACCATTGACGCCGCGGACCAGAACTTCGGCCGAATCCCCCAATAATTCTTGGAGAAACCGGCCGTACGGCGTGGACGCCCCGCGAGGGTTCTCCACCGTCGGCGATTGAAACCCGACCGTCAAACTGTCACCGAATGTGATGATGCGAAGCGGTTTGGCCATGGTTGCATTCCACGTATCTGATGCGTTAAACTGACGGCATTATAAACGTTCTCATGTCCGGCAACAAGGAGTCTTCCCATGATGATTAAAGCTCTCGATCTCACCCGTCAGTTTCCACGAAGCCCCAGGGAAAAGTTCGGCGGGTATGTTCATCTCGCCCGCATGCTTGACAAGGCCCGGGCGAAGGCCGCAGGCACCGTGGGAGAATACATCTATCCCTGCCCGCTCGATCAGGCGCTTCTTGAATTCACAAACATCGGCCCGGACGCCTTCTACAAGGAAGCGCAGGCAAGAGACGACAGGGAATTTCTTGCATGGTTTGAAAAAAACGCGAAACCCAAAAGCTCGACGGATATCGAGGACTGGAATAAAACGTTTTTGAACCGGAAGCCCCGAAATGAAGACAGCCTGCGACGTTTCATCGATATCCGCACCCGCCTGGCCCCCCACCGAACCGATATCACGTGCTGGCCGGATCTGCTGGATCTGGAGGAAGGCCGCGAGGTGCCAGTACGGACGATAGGCGGATAAAATTATTTTCCCGCTGCAACGATTGCAAAACCAAAATGGACCAACACTAAAAACAGGAGGGTGAGGCAATGAGTAAGAAAGTGTTGAAAGGATCGAAGACCTGGGCCAATCTGAAGGAGGGATTTGCTGGAGAATCGCAGGCAAACCGCCGGTATCTTTATTTCGCCCGTCGCGCCGATATCGAGGGACAGCCGGATACGGCCGGCGTGTTTCGCGATACGGCCGAGGGAGAAACCGGTCATGCCTTTGGACATTTTGATTTCTTGGCCGAAGTGGGCGACCCGGTCACGAACGTTCCGGTCGGCGACACGACGGCCAATCTCAAATCGGCGATCGAAGGCGAGACTTACGAATACACCCAGATGTATCCCGGATTCGCAAAGACCGCACGGGAAGAAGGCTTCGAAGAAATATCGGAATGGTTTGAGACGCTGGCCAAGGCCGAAAAGTCCCATGCGGGACGTTTCACCAAGGCATTGGACAGTCTTAAAAAATAGCATCAAGACACGCTTCACGGTCAAAACGGCCGGGGTCCGCACTGTAACGGCCCCGGCCATAAACCGTGCTTAATGGAAATAGGATGATCGCTTTCAACTCGCCCAAGTTCAAAGATCCGGCAGCCTTCCAGTCCGAAACGTCGCGGGTCTATGAGATTTGCAACGGATGCCGGAGATGTTTTAACCTTTGTCCATCCTTCGATGTTCTGTTCCGCGGCATTGATGACAAAGATGGCGAGGTGAACGCACTGGAGGCCCCGGTTTTAAATCAGGTGGTGGACCTCTGTTATTACTGCAAGCTCTGTTTTAATCATTGTCCTTATTGTCCGCCGCACAAGTACGATCTGGATTTTCCACGGCTGATGCTTTGGGGAAAACATTTGAAGTTTGGCCAGCAGCCGGCCGGACTGCGCGACCGGCTGCTGGCCGACGTGGATTTCATGGGTCGGTTGGGCGGAGTGATCGCGCCGCTGACCAATTGGGCTCTACGCCGGCCATCGGTGCGTTGGGTATTGGAAAAAGTAATGGGCATTCACCGGGGACGGCTTTTCCCCGACTTCCATTGGCAATCGTTTTCATCCTGGTTCCAACGAACACGGAAACCGGTCGGGGCCGCAGCGCGCCGTTCCCCTGTAGACACCCAGCGAGCGGAAGCGAGCGAGAGGGAGAGGCTCCATCCGGCTTCGCCGGTGGAGGGGGCGACGCGAGCCCCTATGAAGGTGGCGCTGTTTTATACCTGTTACGTTAATCGTCATGATCCCGAGATCGGCAAGGCCGCGCTCCAGGTCCTTGAGAAAAACGGTGTCGAGGCGATCTGCCCGGAGCAGGAATGCTGCGGGATGCCGTATTTCGACATCGGAGATCTTGAAACCGTTCGCCGGATGGCTCAATCGAATTTAAAAACCTTGTCGGCCGCCGTGGATGCGGGCTATAAAATCGTCTCCCCGATGCCGACCTGCAGCCTGATGTTGAAGAAGGAATACCCGGACCTTGTTCCGACCGAAGAAGCACGGAAGGTCGCGGCCAACACCTACGACCTTTGCGAGTATCTCATGAAACTGGACGGCCAGGGGAAACTCGCGAAGGATTTCATCTCCAGTCCCGGAAAGGTCGCCTACCAGGTGCCCTGCCATCTACGGGACCAGAACATCGGGCTGAAATCACGCGACCTGATGAAGCTGATTCCCGGGACGACGGTCGAAGTGATCGAAAAATGTTCCGGGCATGACGGCACGTTCGGAGTCAAAGAGGAATACTACGATCTTTCAATCAAGGTCGGGCGGAAGGCCTTTGCGGCCGTCGAGGAGGCCGAACCGGACGTGGCGGCCTCGGATTGTCCCCTCTCCGGCTTGGCGCTCACGCAAAGCACCGGAAAGAAATCGGTTCATCCGATTCAGATCATTCAAAAAGCGTATGGCTTGAAATAAATGGACGCACTACAGTTAAAAGATATTAAACCGCTTTCAGAATACGAACCAATCCGCAAAGCGTTTCGGGAACGGATTATCGCCTTGAAGAAGTTACGGCGCGTTCCGCTCGGCGATCGTATCACGATGGTCTTCGAGAACCGGGACACCCTTCTATTCCAGATTCAGGAGATGATGCGGGTGGAGCATATTTACGATCCGAAAAAAATCCAGGACGAACTGGACACGTACAACCCCCTGATCGCCGGCCCGGGCGAGCTGTCGGCCACACTGTTCATCGAGATCACCGAACCGGATCGGATCAAGGAAATGCTGGACGGCCTCCAGGGAATCGACGACGGCCGAAGCATCTATCTCGAACTCGGCACGGATCGGATCCACGGACAGTTTGAATCGGGCCACAGCAAGGAGGACAAGCTCAGTGCGGTTCATTACGTCCGCTTTCGACTGTCCACGGAACAGCAAGCCTCCTTTCGCAATGCTGCAACTCCCGGTGCGCTGGTCGTAAAACACCCAAACTATTCCGAGCGGACGGTTCTGGATCGTGCAACACGCGAAGCCCTTTCGAAAGATATCGCCTGATCGACTCAGCGCGAATCAAACCGCTTGACGTACGAATCTGGCTGCCCGTAGAATAGAACCCTCGCTCGTAGAAATCACAAAGGAGAAGATTGATGCCCGTAACGGAAAAAGAGATCCTGGCCGCGCTCAGCAAGATACAGGATCCGGACCTCCATAAAGATATCGTGACGCTGGGATTCGTACAGAACATCAAGATAAAAAATTCCGAGGTCGGCTTTGATATCGTACTGACCACTCCCGCCTGTCCAGTCAAAGACCAGATGCGCGACGAGGCCCGAAAGCTGGTCGGAGGCCTGCCGGGCGTTTCCAAGGTGAATATCAACATGACTTCAAACGTCACGAAAGGGCTCAGCGGCGTCAAGGAAGATTACATTCCGCTGGTGAAAAACGCGATCGCGATCAGCAGCGGAAAGGGCGGCGTCGGAAAATCGACCGTCAGCGCGACACTCGCGGTCGCTCTCGCCGAGACTGGCGCCAAGGTCGGCCTGATGGATGCCGATGTTTACGGGCCGAACATCCCGATGATGATGGGGGTCGGAAAACCGCCGAGCCAGTCCGGAAACAAACTCATCCCGGCCGAAAGTCACGGCGTCAAGATCATGTCGATGGGTTACCTCGTCCCGGAAGACCAGCCGATCGTCTGGCGCGGCCCGATGATCCACGGGGCGATACAGCAGTTTCTGCGCGACGTGGAGTGGGGCGAACTGGACTATCTTATCGTCGACCTCCCGCCCGGAACCGGCGACGCGCAGCTCTCGATCTCGCAGCTTGTTCCACTGACCGGCGCCGTGATCGTCACCACGCCTCAGAACGTCGCGCTGCATGATTCCAAGAAGGGGCTGGGCATGTTCCAGAAGGTCAACGTCCCCGTCCTCGGCATCGTCGAGAACATGAGCTACTTCGTCTGCTCGCACTGCAATGAACGGACCGAGATCTTCAGCCACGGCGGAGGAAAACTCGCGGCCGAGAAACTGGGCGTGCCGTTTTTGGGCGAGATCCCGATCGACCCGGAGATCCGGGTCGGCGGCGACGGGGGACAACCGCTGATCATCTCTCACCCGGACTCCCCCACGGCCGAGGCCTTCCGCAAGATCGCGAAGGCGATCGCGGCCCAGATCAGCATCCAAAACGCCAAGCGCCAGACGCTCAAGATCATCGGGTAAATTCAATCGACGACTGAAAGCCTCCGTTGACACACCGTCGGACTCTGTGCTACCCTGTGCCTGCTTTCGGGAGAGTCCCTTTATGGATGTAAAGTTATTATCGGTCGAGCGGCTGATCGGACTCACCATGATCATCATGGGCTTTCTGAACATCTTGCTCTCCTTGCAAGATGATCTGGGCATCGCGCCGGTGGCGATGTTTCTCTTCGGCGTCATCCTGTTCGTCCATAGCAGCATGGAAACCTGGCATAAATGGGGCGTGATCGCCCTTGTCATCGCGGCCGGCATTGTATTCAAGCACTTCGAGGTTGATCCACTGATCACGTACTGGTACAAGCAGATCCTGTTCAACGGAACGATTCTGGCCGTCATCATCTTCATGCTCACCCACCGGATCAAATCCAACCCATGACGACCGAACGACTCAAGGGACTGGAACTCGAGATCGACCAGTTCCGGATCACGCAGGAACCTTTTTACATGCCGGTCCGAAACGAGATGGAACTCTTTCGCACCGCCTATTCAAACCGGACCCCGGTCATGCTGAAAGGGCCGACCGGCTGCGGCAAAACCCGTTTCGTGCAGCATATGGCCTACCAGCTCAAGCGCCCGCTGGTCACGATCGCCTGCCATGAGGACCTGACCGCATCGGACATCGTTGGCCGTTACCTCCTGCGGGGCGACGAGACGGTCTGGTCCGACGGCCCGCTTACGCTGGCGGTCAAACACGGCGCGATCTGTTATCTGGACGAGGTGGTCGAGGCCCGGAAGGACACCACCGTCGTGATCCATCCGCTCACCGACGACCGGAGGATACTTCCGATCGAAAAGAAGGGCCAGGTGATCGAGGCGGTGGATGAATTCATGCTGGTGATATCGTACAACCCCGGCTACCAAAGCGTCCTCAAGGAATTGAAGCAGAGCACCAAGCAGCGGTTCATGGCGATCGAGTTCGATTACCCTCCGAGGGAGATGGAGGTTCGCATCCTCCAGCACGAAACCGGTCTGGACGAAGCCGCCGCGCAGAGCCTCGTCAAACTGGGCGAGAAGGTCCGGAATTTGAAAAACCACGGACTGGAAGAGGGCGTCAGCACGCGGCTTCTGGCCTATGCGGGCGAATTGATCCGGAAGGGAATCGATCCGCGGAGCGCCTGCGAAGCGGCCGTCATCCAGCCCATTACGGATGACCCCGACATGCACCGCAGCATCTCCGAAATCGTCAACAGCATCTTTCCCTGACCGGTCATGCCGGATCCGATCCAGCCGATCTTTCTCCCCCCTTCCCTGACCGAGTTCTGCGCGCAACAGATGGACCGTCCGTCGCAACAAACCCTCTTGGATCGAATCGCCGCCCTCGCCCCGTCCGACCGAAGCATGCTGCTGGAACTTCTGGAGGAATTGATCTCGACCGCTCCGAAGGCGGCCGCCGTGGGTGTTCGGTCCCTCGCTCATGTTCTCCAAACCCTGTCGCCGGCCCAGGCCCTGTCCTGGCTGGATCTGGGCACATCCATGTCGTCCCAGTCGTCCACGGCGTCGCAGAAATATTTTTTGGAGAGCCCCGACCTCTTGGCCGCGACCGATCCCGCGCGGCGGCTGCCGATCTTGACGCTCGGACTGGAATTGAGCGACGGTCATCACGCCGTCGTGCTGGACTTTATCCGGGCCGGCTCCCAATTGCCGGAGGGGATAGTGACGGCCGATCTCACCTCGTGGATGGAGGAGGGCCTTCGTCTGGCGGAAGAGGACTTGGTGCTAGCGGTCGAGTATTTCCGGATCAGCCCCGAGGTCCTGCGCCAAATTCCGGTTGCCGACCTCCCGCTCTGGGTTCAACCGGGCCGGCATCTCGTCCAGCCGAACGCGCTTGGAAAACCCGATTACCTGAAGGTGATCGAATATTTCCGGCTCAGTTCCGAAACCTTATCCGCCCTCGAACCGGCCGATTTGAGACGGCCGTTCCTGGAGCTGGGACTCGTTCTGTCCCGGCGATCGGCTGTCATCGGGATGGACTATCTCCGTTCCTCTCCGTCCATACTACGGGAGTTCGATTCCCCGACTCATCGCCGATTGTTCCTGTCCCAGGCCCGGCAGCTGGCCGATGCCGTTTTATCGGCGGGCCGGGAACCGTCCGTCGTTCTGGACTATCTGCGAGAGGGCCCAAAAATGTTTCGGGCGCTTGAAAATAATCCGACCGATTTCATCACCTGGGTTGACGCCGGGCTTTCCCTGCTGTCGCAGAATCCCGAACGTGCCAAGGTCTATTTCAGCGGCCGGTCGAAAACCGGGCAGGATACCACTGAACGACTGATCGGCGGAATCTCGCTCAAGACAATCGTCCGGACGCTGGCCCTCTATGCCGAGGGACTGTCCGGACGGGCCGTCACGATCCGGCCGACCACGGACCTGCCGGCGAAACTTCGCGAGACGATTGGCGACTCCCCCACCACCGATGGACGGACGATTTACCTGCCGGACCGAATCCGCTTGTTTCCGAACGACGATGATAATTTCAGGCTGTACAAGATGACCACGCTGCACGAGGCGGGACACCTTGAATTCGGCACGTATGAACCGGACCTGGACAAGATGCAGGACGTGATTGAATTCGTTGCGGCGGAGTACGGGCGACGGTCCGCGCCCGACCCATCTCTCAAAACGGCCGCGGACTATTTTCGTCTCTTCCCGAACCCCTCCTGGGCGCGATCGCTCTGGACGATTCTGGAAGACGCGCGGGTTGACTTTCATCTTCGGGCCGAATATCCCGGCGTTCGCCGCGACATGGATCAGATCGTGGCCCTGGATCTTCAGTCGCGTCCCCTGCTGGAAGGCCTCCCTCCGCGGGCCGCCGTTCATGAAGCACTGCTCCAGCTTTCGATCACGGACACCACGGAAGCTCCGCTGGAGCTGGCCGAGACGATCTCGGGGGCGTACGATCTTCTGCTGGAGCTAAAGAAAACATCGGCCACCGCCACCGATTCGCTTCGCGTTCTGGCCCGGCTGTACCGTTTTTTGGAAGAACAGCTCCTGCGTTTCCCAAGCGTCCGGGGCGAAGCCGATCCGCTGGGCATGCAGGAAAAATCCCCGGACGATCTAACCGAGCAGGCCTCCTCCCCGGACCAACGAGGAACCGCTCCGTCTCCCTCGACACTGTCCTACCGTGGCGTCATGCATCCCGACTGGGTTCGGTCCCGTCCGGAGGATGAAACGATTCCGATTGATCCGTCCCGCCTGGATTCCGGTCCGCCTCCGTCGGCGCCGCGGGGAGGGTCACGAGATACTATTCTTCAGCAGGGTCGAACCGAAACAGAGACGAAGGAAAATGTTCCGGTCCCGGGTTCCAAAACCGGGGCCACGCGTCCGATGGAGCTTGAATCGTCCGAGACTCCCGTCTACTTTTATGACGAATGGGACGAGGGGGCGCAGGAGTACCGCCCCCGGTGGTGCCGCCTCTACGAACACCGCATACAGCCCGAATCCAGTTTGATCGTCCAACAGACGTTGTCTTCGTACGGGCCCGTTTTGCGTCTGCTCCGACGCCATTTTCAAAGCCTGCGGCCGGAGGTCTTTCGAAAAGTTAAGCGGCAGACGGTTGGTGAAGATCTGGACCTGGACGCGGTGATCGAGGCCCGCACCGAACTCCGCAGCGGACGGACACCCCAAGACACTCTATACATCAAGAACGAAAAGCGGCTCAGGGACGTGTTGGTCGCCTTCCTGATCGATATGAGCGGCTCGACCAGCCGGCAGATCCCGTCCGCGCGGCGACGGGTGATCGAGGTGGAACAGGAGGCGCTGATCCTGATGTCCGAGGCCCTCCAGGCCGTGGGCGATACGTTCGCAATCTACGGATTCTCCGGAGATTCCAAAGACCGCGTGGATTTTTATATCATCAAAGATTTTTCGGACGCGTTGAACACCCGCATTCATGAACGGATCGGCGCGATGCGGTCGCTGAACCAGAATCGTGACGGCGCGGCCATCCGCCATGCGCTGACCAAGCTGGAGCAGCAACCGGCCAAAACACGGCTGCTCATTTTATTGAGCGATGGGAAACCCCTCGATACGGGCTATGCCGGCGCCCATTCGCTCCAGGACACCAAGATGGCGCTCAAGGAAGCCCGGAGGCGGGGCATCCATCCCTACTGCATTACGATTGACAAGGAGGCCAGCCGGTATGTCACCGAGATGTACGGCGAGGTCAGTCACACGATCATCGACCAAGTCGCCACGCTGCCGGACAAGTTGCCCCGGATCTACCGGCGGTTGACGACCTGACAACGGAGGTTGAGAAGAGATGACATCCCCGGAGTACAATATTCATCACGATTGGATGTGGGACATGTTCCAGGAATACGTCCGCAAGATCACGAGGACGGCCTCCACCGGCGCCATGCCGCTGGAAGAAATGCAGTCCCGTTATCAACGGATGCATCGGGATTTCGATATCAAGATCATGATCAGCGACAAGGTCGGGATGATCATCCAGTTTCTGGACCTCGACATGTACCGCTACCCTGATTTCGAACCGCTGCTCGAGCCGGCGGCCTTCTTAAATTTCCTGTCTGAAAAATACGGCGGAGGGAAATTCAAAGTCAATCTCTATCACGACGGGACGTTCATCGCCACGAAGAATTTCAAGATCGAGGAAGGCCCCGAGAAATGGCGGGAGTTATTAAAACGGAGGGGAGGACAGAATCCGTAACAAACCTTGGCTAACGGGACCCACGGCCCAGCAAAACTACCTTGATCGTTTCAAAGATGATGGCCAGGTCCAGCCAGAGGGAAAGATGCTTGATATAGAAAAGATCGTATTGGAGTTTCTCCAACGCATCCTCCTTGGTCGCCCCATAGCTGTATTTGATCTGGGCCCAGCCGGTGATTCCCGGTTTGACTTCATGCCGGAGGGAATAATAAGGAATTTCCTTGTGCAATTGCTCGACGAAGAACGGCCGTTCGGGGCGAGGGCCCACAAAACTCATATCGCCCTTGAGAACATTGATGAGCTGGGGCAATTCATCCATCCGTGACTTTCGAAGAAACCGGCCGACCGCTGTTGTGCGATCGTCTTGATGCTGGGCCCAGACGGGTCCGGTTTCGGCTTCCGCATCCACTCGCATGGACCGAAATTTGATCAATGTGAAGACCCTTCCGTCCTCCCCCACTCGTTCCTGTCGGAAAAAGACGGGACCGTGAGAATTCCACCGGATCAGCGGGGCGATGACCAGAAACAATGGAACACTCATCAGCAGCGCCAGTGACGCGATGACGACATCCAAAAGACGTTTAGTAATGCGGGTCAATCGGAACTGATTAAAACCGGACGAAAAGATGAACCAGCTCGGCTTCAGGTTTTCCACAATGATCTTCCCGACCAGGCGCTCATAGAAGTTGACACCGTCATGAATCATCGTCCCCTGAAATTTGCACTGCAGCAGTGAATCCACGGGCAGTTTGCCCCGCCGGTCCGGCAACGCCACAATGACCCGGTTGATATTGCGCCGGGAGACGATCCCGGAGAGCGCCGCATAATCCCCGATGATTTTGGGATTCACCACGCTCTCCCCAACCTTATTCGGGTCCTCGTCGATGAAACCGATGACATCGTAACTGGCCCGGTGATTTTTAAGAATCTCCGATCCGATCTTCCGGGCCAGCTGACCGGAACCGATGATCAGCACCCGATCCCTCAGCGGCCCCATCCGGCTGAGCCGGTCATAGGACAACCGCCATCCGATCACGGCCAGGGGCAGCAAGGCCAGCGTGATAAGAAAGATCCCGCGCCCGATGATCATCGACGGGAAAAGATAATAAACCACCGCCAGGAGAATCGCGGCCGTGGCAAGCGATTGGATAAACTTGATCGACCATTCACGAGGCTGGTTCACAAGCCGGATGGCATAAAGGTCGTTGTAATAGAAGCTGACCTGAAAAATCGCGGCGATGATGAATGCCTTGTAGTAGAGCAAGTTGTAAGCGAAGGGATCGATACCTTGGAAAAAGAAACGGCCGGCCACGGCGATGAGAACACACAGGAAGATCAGCAGATTCTCAACAAAAAAGAAACTCAGTCGCCGGATGGTTTTTCCCTGATTTGAGAACAACATGGTTCCTAACCGTTTTTGGTTTTAAGTCGGCTTCAAGACCATTTCGCCCGGAGGGTGAAACTGTATTGGTTCCGGCTCAGATCGGCTTGAAAGTTTCCCGACGTTTCCTGGCGGTAATAATGGTACTCGAAATCGCTCAGCAGCCAGGTGGTGAATTGATAGCGCACCCCGATGCCGGCTCCCTGCGAATGGATATCGATCGGTCTTCCGGTAACCCTCTCCTTGCCAATGGAGTAGTTCCGCGCCACATTCAAGTCGGTATCCGCGCTAAGGGCGGCAGTAAACTGCTTGTTCAGCGAGAGCGCTGCCTTGTCCGTAATGAGCGGCACACTGGCAATCCCGCTGCTGGCATCGATATTACGGCTCCCCCGGATACTCATCTGGATCCGGTCTTTAAATCGCCTGGATGCGGACAGGCTGCCGTAGAGCGAATACTGTGGATTTAGGTCCGGAAGCACCGCCGCGATCACTCCCAATCCGGCATCGCCCGTCAAGATCGGAGAGAAATCATGGCGATCTCCCAGCGACAGGGTATGGATATGGCTGATCTCGCCGCCGTACGGATTGAACCGGCGATAGGAATAGCCGGTCGTGGCCGTATCGGTCCGGCTCAAATCCCGGCTGTAAGACATTCTGGCCTCGTTCGTCTGACTGTCGACAAGCGCCGGATCCTGGTACTGCGTGTAGCTGTTTTTATATCCGAATCCGATTTTTGAAATGGTCGAGAGAGGCATAGACTCGTCAATATCAAAAATGTTTCTGAGCGTATTGGTCCTCGGGGTGCGCACCCCGCCGGTCGTCACATCCGGAGAAGGATTGACCAATGATTCAAAATCGGGAAGGATCGGTGTATAAACCAGCGTTTCACTGACATGCACCGTGGATCCCTTGGGCAATACCGTGCTTAACATCCGGCTGAAATCGGTTTCAACGGAAAAATCCTGCCGCACGCGATTCAGGTTCTGATGGGTGGCGAACAGTTCCGCATTCACGCGATAACTGGCGTTGATCGCCATCTCTGCATCCTCGTATTTCATTCCGATCTGAGGTCCGATGAGGGTGACCATATCCGACCGCCCGTTCGCCGTAAGGTCTATATTAGTGTCGTAGCGAGTCGTCAACGTTAATTCCGAAACCAGTTGCCATCGCCCTTGAGCGGTGCTTGGGGCAATGGCAACCAAAAGGATCAACACCGGAACTGCTCTGAGAAAATGGCTCCCGCTCAGATTTTCCTCTGCCTGCTTTCCTATTTACGGGATTACAATCGTGTCTCCCGATTGGATCACAAGATTTTTCTTGGGATCTTCGCTTGAAATAATATCATCGTAGCGGATTCGGAACTTGGTTTCGGTGGAGGTCGCTGGATCTTTTCGAAAAACCGCGATCCCGTTTTTAGAAGCAAACGGCGTAAATCCTCCGGCCATGGAAACGGCTTGCAAGACCGTGATCCGTTCCTTTAAGGGGTACTTTCCAGGCTTAACGACTTCTCCCAGAATGTAATAAAAATAACTGTTGATGCTGGATACCAGAACCGAGACCTCCGGCGTGGAGATATAATCTTTCATTCGTTGGGTAATGAGATTTTTCAATTCCCCCGTGGAAATACCGCTGGCCTGGATATCCCCAATGAGCGGCAGTGAAACTTTCCCATCCGGCCTCACCGTAACCGTCCGTGAAAGATCGGCATTTTTCCAGACCATGATCTCCAGCACATCCTCCGGACCGATTCGATATTCATCCACCACCCGTTCACCATCGTTATTCGATCGGGGAAAATCAATCAACAAGGTATTGTTTTGGGTTCGGACATCCGGCTTGATGGACTGATTGAGAGAGATCTCCAACTTAATCGCCAGGTGAGGATTTCGACCTTCCTGTAGAGCGATCTCCCGAACAATACCTTTATCCACCTTGATCAAGCGACCGTACGAACCGCGGGTCATGGAGAGAAGATTGATGACCACTCGCGGCGGGTTCTCCAATAACACGTACGTATACGTGATCGGTTTCTCGCCCTGAATCACGATCTCCGTCTTGTCCGAAAGATCCATCACTCGAAGATCGGTGAGGGTCTGTTCGCCTTGCGAGGACGATGCCACCGAAGCCGGCATCGAACTGCAGGCCGAGATCAACAGGCCAAGCATGCCGATGACGGCCGTTGCATAATTATATCGTCTTCCCATATTCACCGCACTGCTCACTGATCCGCCACAAAGACATGATTTCCACCCTGACCCTGGGCCTTCGCCAGGAGTCCTTCCGCTTTCTGGATCAACCCCGTCACATCATTGGCATTGGTCGGAAAGCAGGATACCCCAATGCTGATGGTACGGTGGTCTTTTCCCGGTCCGGTTTCAAATGTGTAATGCTCCACCCGTTCACGGATCCGCCGCCCGACGTTCACGGCATTCTCTAAATCCGTGTAGTGAAGGACGATAAAAAAGCTGTTGTCCAACCGCTCTCCCAAGAGATCCGTCACCCGAATCTCATCCCGCATGAGATAGCCCAACCTCCGGTGCACGGCCTCCTC
Source organism: Nitrospirota bacterium (assembly GCA_016200255.1). Taxonomy (GTDB): domain Bacteria; phylum Nitrospirota; class Nitrospiria; order JACQBZ01; family JACQBZ01; genus JACQFA01. The sequence continues at coordinate 21,814 of JACQFA010000095.1, forward strand.
CGTAGCGGCATCCACATGGGTCTTTATCCCGTCGAGTTGAATGACCAGCACCGAAAAATAATAGAGATACCGTGTGGCCTTTCGAACTTCAAGCTCCAACAGGTACTCAAAAAGATTTCGGTCCAACGGTTGGGTCCAACGGTTGTCAACCATCTTTTCCGGATTCAATGAATTTTGCGTCATGCCCTATGTCTCCTGGGTTGATCATGCCTTCGGACCATCGGCATGAGAGGTCGTTACTTTCTTAGGAAACCGGTCCCGATGGATCCGGTTCACCATCCAAATTGCATTGTCGGATCTTGTATAAAAGCGCCTTGTAACTGATCTGCAGAAGTCGGGCCGCCGCCTTGCGGTTCCATCGGGTCTGCTCCAGAGCCTTCAAAATCGCTTCACCCTCGGCTTTTTTCATGGCTTCACGAGCCACGTGTTTGAGGGAGGTTAACGGTGAACGGCTGATCAACTCGCGTGGCTTCTCCGGCGCGGGGGGATGGAACTCAACGGGAGCCGACGCAACCGGAACGGTTTTCGGCCTGATCTTCTTACGGCTGTCACTCACGTATTGTTGGACGACCATGTCTTCGCGCCCCATAATCACAACCCGCTTGATCAGGTTCTCCATCTCCCGCACGTTCCCCGGCCAGTCATAATCCATCAAACTTTGTAACGTGGCGGGGCTCAGCCGATAGCACTCTTTATTATACTGTTGGTTGTACTTCTGCAAAAAGCACTCAACCAACAACGGGATATCCTCTCTGCGCTCCCGAAGAGGGGGCAGAAAAATGCTCACCACATTCAACCGATAATAGAGATCTTCTCGAAAGGTCCCATCCGCAACGGCCTTTTCAAGGTCCTTATTGGTCGCGGCTAGAATCCGGACATCCACCTTCAACTCATTTCCGCCGATAAGGGAAAATTCTCCCCGTTGTAGAACATGCAGGAGCTTGGACTGAAGTTCAAAAGGAATATCGCCGATTTCATCGAGAAAGATCGTCCCATGATTGGCAATCTCGAACTTTCCGGGACGCCGGCGGAACGCTCCTGTGAAAGAACCCTTTTCATAACCAAACAGTTCACTTTCGAGAAGTCCTTCCGGAATCGCAGGGCACAGGACCGTAACAAACGGTTTCCCCGCACGATTTGAGCATTCAGAAAGACTGCGTGCCACCAACTCCTTACCGGTACCGCTCTCTCCACGGATGAGAATCGTGACGTCCGTATTGGCCACATGGTCGATGACCGCCCTTACTTCCTGCATCCGCGGACTGGTTTCCAGAAGCAACTGGGGATGGTAGCCTCTTTTTCCATTCACGGTGGTTTGTGCAATAATCTCGGCCGGGGTCAAAACAACCCCCCGCAATTTTCCAAAAGCTTCCAAAACACTGGTTTTTAACTCCTGGGGGAGAAACGGCTTGGTTAAAATCCTCCATGAAGCCGGGCGTGTTAGATCCTGCAATAGAGGAAGCTGCATCTGACCGGAGAGTAAAATAACCTGTGACGATTGTCCAAGTCGTGTCAGGAATTGCAGTTGCTGTAAAGTTTCCGGATTAATCCTCAAAATATCATAAACCACTACGGATGGCTTAATCGATTCCAACTCTTCTAGAAAATTCTCCGGGTTAGAGGGCATGTATACCTGTTGATCAAAACGAGAAATAAAGCTCTTTAAATAATTTCTCATTATTTGATCAGTACTTATGAGAAATATCCGACCGTTTTCCATAGGAATATCACCAAACAGAACAGCAGGTACCCTAAAGCTGTAATTCCATTGATTCGGAATATTGTGGTAAAACTTTTCCATATTATAGCATCTTTAAAGCTAAATTGTCATTTAAATGCATGGGCATTATCAAGGTAATCTGGAATATGTTTAGGGTAGATTGTATTAAGTGGCTTTTTTACGCACTAGATTTGTCAACAAAGTGAGACCAGTTCCGATCGCAAACAATGCCACAACTTCACTTGTTTTAATGATTTCCGTTGAAAGGTTAAATATAACCCCAAATAACAAGAGGGTAAGCCCTGAGATAAAAAGACAGACCTGGCCGTATCGCTTCCGCATAATCTAACCCTCCTAGTTGAACACTACCCCAATCTATTTATGCAACTCTTGGACCAAAGAGTTAGGCGGATGCTATTTTATTCTTGGCCTTTAAAATTCTGTGCTTAACCCAAGCAGTACACTGTTCAAATCATCCGTCGTTTTTGCATTCGTTATCCCCCCTCCCTTGGTACCCGTGCCTGAAAAGTTAATAATATAATCCCTGAAAAGATATCGGATAGATATCCAGAGATTCGATTTGAGACGATAACGCCCTTCCGCGTGGAATCGAATCGCATGAGAGGACGCATCGTCCCCATTGTTCACCGGATGTTCATTTACCTTTAAGATCGGCAAATAATCAACTCCGATGCCGGTCGCCAAATTGGATGTAAGAAGCAGGCGTCCCTCAAAGCCAATACTGGGTCCGTAATATCGCGTGTTGGTAAAGAACTGGGAATCCGTTGAGGAAACCGGATAGGTGTACCAGGCATATCCAATCCGACCAATCAGTTCCAAATCGGTCCTACCAGGCCAAAGAATGTACCGATACTGCAAATGGATGGCATACCAATAGGGCCGGGCGTGGACATTAATCGAGCCGCTGTTGCTCAGACGATCGAGTTTAACAAACCCGATTTGATAATCGGCATCCAGACCCAGAGATGGGACGACCCAGTATTCACCGGAAACACCCGCCAGTGGAAAGGTTGAGATTTTACGGTCGAGCGCCAATTGGTCCGAAGTTAGAGAAAACTTTGCCCAGCCCAACCCGGTACTCAGTTCAAGTTTTCCCCTTGAGACTTTGTGTTCTAAAGACCGCTTTTCCTTGACCTCTCTTTCTTTGGCCTGTTTCTCTCTCTGAGACGCTTGCTCCATGGCCATCCAGTCGCGCTCTTGCTGTGCCAACAGTTCATCCCTTCTCGAAGTCAACTCGGATAAAACTTTGGGAGATGGCTTAAAGTGCACATACTGACCCTTCTCAACGGTTTGTCCTTTTAACAAACGAGACGGCTTGATTATGGAAAACCTCTCATCGGCGCGGACCACGGTCAGGTCACCCACGTTTACTTTTTCCACCCCGATCATTTCTCGTGTAAAGGGATGGCGATTCACCTTGACGATACGAAATATCTGCAGCTTCATTCCATCCCCCAGTCCCTGCAACCGACCTGCATTGATCGTGATCGTCTTGCCTTTGTCCTTCACTTCGGTCACAACTGCTTGGTATGGAAGCCGGCCGATCAGCTTGTCCATGATAGTCCGAACCCCTTTTTCAACAGCCTCAGGGCTTTTCCAGTCCTTCATGACAATAAATTCTCGGGCAAAGGGGTCGCCCGTCTCGCCTTCAAAAAGCGTGAGAACGATCTTGAGATCCTTGCCTTTAATTTCCACAATTCCCGTGATGATACCGTCTAATTCAAATTTCTTTCCCATGTCGCTCAAGTCCGGCGCGGACAAGGGAAGTTCTTTGGAAGGATTTTGCTGTGGAATAACTTCAAATCGGAATGTGGCTGCAAGCTCCCGCCTCATCTCTTTTCCGATGTTCTTTGCAAGTCCCTGGTGAGTCCGATCTTCAAGACCCAAAAACCCGATCCTTTTAAAAACAACGACGCCTTTATCGGACTGGGCTTGCAGGACACTCGACGAACTCAGAAGGATTACCAAGCAAAGAATGATCGATGGAATGATTCGATGGCCGTTCTTGAGCAATTGACCTCCTGCGGCATCATACTCAAATTTTGTTGGATGAAGAACCACTCAAATGGCTTGCCATTCTAACACGAAGCATTGAAGGATTCAAAACATTAAACAACTGCATCAGAACCATTTTTTTCATTCACCACTATGTACTATTGCGTACAAGTCATGACAAAAATTGTTCGTTTTGGATGCATTTTATCGAAACTTGAAAACCGACCGATAGAAAGATCAAGCGGTTATGGGACCAACACGAATGGCATAAATGTTGCTCCATTAGCGATCAGGTTACCGTTCTAGTAAGTACAACTTTTCCTTTGCTCAGAGCAAACCAGGGGAAACTCTGGGACGCAGAGCAACGGGGCTACCGCCGATGAGGCCATGCCCGCCGAGCCGCCAAAGGTTCTCTCTTTGGCGGCTATTTTTATGCGCGGAGGCCCACAGAGAATAGACCACATTACTGGACTGGGCAATTTTGACCAGACCGCGTTATGTTCTTACGGGTATGTATAGTGTGACTAAGACAAAAGATTAAGGATTCTGATTTTACCTTTGCTCAGAGCAAACCAGGGGAAACCCTGGGACGCAGAGTAACGGGGCTAACGCCTGATGGCCATGCCCGCCGAGCCGCCAAAGGATCTCTTTTGGCGGTTGTTTTATGTGCGGGGAGGTTAAATCATCATGCGGCACAGCATTAAAAAACTCGGGTTGTTCCTGACCTTAAATATTCTCGTTCTTTTTTCCCTTTCCTACGGGACCGCCGCTCTTGCGGGAGATGCCATCCTAACATGGAACCCCAACACGGAACCGGACCTAGCCGGATATAAAATTTATTATGGAACAGCCTCCGGCAGTTATGGAGCCCCCATTGACGCCGGGAATCAAACAACCTATACCATAACAGGCTTGGGATACGGAACTTACTACTTTGCGGTCAAGGCCTATGATACAACTGGAAATTTGAGCGGCTCCTCGAACGAGGTAAACAAAACACTTTCGGATACGACACCACCCGTGATCTCGGCCATCAGCGCCGGCGGAATCACCAGCACCGGCGCCACAATTTCCTGGACCACGGATGAACCTGCAACTTCTCTGGTTGAATACGGCACCACTACGGCCTACGGATCTTCAACTCCGTTCGATTCAACTTTGGTCATCGGCCACAACAAAACCCTCGGCGGGCTTCAAGCCTCCATGATCTATCACTACCGCATCCGAAGCGCTGATGCCACCGGCAACCTCGCCATATCGGGCGACAACACATTTGTCACTGCCGCCGCGCCGGACACCACCCCCCCGGTGATCTCCGGCATTACAGCCGGCAGCGTGACCAGCACCAGCGCCACGATCTCGTGGACCACCGATGAGCCTTCGGATACCCAGGTCCAGTACGGAACAACGATGTCCTACGGAGCTTCGACCATCCTAAACTCATCTTTGGTGACCTCGCACAGTCAATCGTTGACCGTCCTTCAGCCCTCCACGCTGTATAATTTCAGAGTGCTAAGCCGGGATGCCGCCGGAAATCTGGCCACATCGGGAAACAATACATTCACAACGTCCGCGCCCCCCGATACCACCCCGCCCGTGATATCCGGAATCACGGCAAGCAACATAACCAATACGGGTGCGGTCATCACCTGGACCACCAACGAAACTGCTAACTCTCAGGTTGAATACGGCACCACTACCGCCTATGGTTCATTGACAACGCTGGATTCCGCTCTGGTCACAAACCACAGTGCCACCTTAAACGGTTTGACCGCCTCCATAACCTATCACTACCACGTCAAGAGCGCCGACGCCGCCGGAAACCTCGCCGTCTCAAACGACAATACCTTTATCACGTCGGCGCCGCCGGATACCACGCCGCCCCTTCTTTCCGGAATCACGGTAAGCAGCGTAACCAACACCGGTGCGGTCGTCACCTGGACTACCAACGAAGCGTCCACCTCCCAGGTGGAATATGGTCCAACCGTGACATATGGCTCTTCGTCGAACCTGAGTTCTACCCTGGTCACCGGCCACAGCATCACCTTAACCGGTCTGACCGCCTCTACTCTCTATCATTACTACGTGAAAAGCGCCGATGCCGCCGGAAACCTCGCGGTCTCGGATGACAATACATTCACCGCATCCGCTCCCCCCGATACGACGGGTCCGGTTCTCTCTCTGATTACGGCAAGTAACATCACGGCGGCCGACGCCACCATTACCTGGGGTACGGACGAACCGGCCTCGTCCCAAGTGGAGTACGGATTGACGGCCTTTTATGGCAACAGCACAACGGTCAACGCCACACTTCTCAACAGCCATAGTCAGATACTCACCGGTCTTCAAGCATCGACGCTGTACCATTACCGGGTGAAGAGCGCCGACAGCGCAGGCAACCTGTCCGTTTCAGGCGACCTTGTCCTTACCACCGGCAGCGCTGCGGATACGACACCGCCAGGAAACATCCAGAACTTTTCAGCCAAAGAGACAGGTCATCAAATCTCCCTGAGCTGGCTCAATCCGCCTGACCTGGATTTTATCGGTGTTCGAATCCGCTACCGGACGGATCATTATCCAACCGATACCAACGACGGAGTTTTGCTGGGCGACTTCACCGGTCTTCCGAATCAGGCCATGAGCACGATCCAAACCCCGATTGTGAAACACGTCACTTACTACTATGCCGCTTCAACGTATGACAGCTCCGGAAATTATCAACATACCGCCTACGCTTCGGTGACAACCTCTCTTACTTCAGACGGCTCAGGCAGCCCCGACAATGTCACCATGAGCGGCGGATGCGGCATGGTTCGTCCTGGCTCCGGCAAGCCTCCGGGCCCCGGTCAGTCGGCGGACATGATCTTCCTTCTGGTCGTGCTTCTGATTGCGATCCTGAAACGGGAAATACAAAAAAAGAAAAGTTTTGACAGAGTCCGGATCATTTCGGGTATAATATTAAGTTCGTTGTTTTATCATGGGGCGTTTAAACCGGAAGAGATTTCGGAGTTATATTTTGAACAATTCAATCGCACCGTTTTTGACAATAAAACGCTTTTGTATTCAGGCGGTTAATGCCATCATGATGATGCTCATCTGCACCAACAGTTTTGTTTTTGCGGCCGATGCCGTCCTGTCATGGGATCCAAACACCGAACCGGATCTGGCGGGATACAAGGTCTATTATGGAACGGTATCCGGAGCACACACCCAAGTGATCTCGGTGGGACTGACAAGCACCCCCACAGCGCCGCAGTATACGGTCAGCAATCTGAACAGCGGCACGACTTATTATTTCTCGGTCACAAGCTTCGACAGCTCATCAAACGAGAGCGGGTTTTCGAATGAAGTGTCCAAAACATTTCCGGCCGAGGCGACCACGCCAATGGATATCACCGATTTTATAGTGGTCCCGGGAAAGGGACAGATCAGCCTAAGCTGGAACGATCCGTCCGATCCCAACTATGCCGGGGTTCGTATCCGGGTTCGCACGGATGGAACATATCCGACCGATCCGAACAACGATGGCGATCTTGTAGGAGACTTTCCGGGAGAACCTCTGCAGAGCAAAAGCTATGTGCATTCCGATCTTAAGGCCGGGACCGCCTATTATTATTCCGCATTCAGCCAGGATTCCAGCGGTAATTTCACGCCCGCCGTCCATGCCACGGCCACCCCGCTTGCCTCGGATCAACCCAATCGAGGCCTTTCCTCGCAGAATATCAGCGGCGGTTGCGGGATGGTTCGTCCCGGCAACGGCAAACCTCCAGGCCCCGGTCAGGCGGCCGACATCATGGCCCTCCTTGTTCTGATCCTGGTTACATTGGTAAGAAAGTGGACACGACCCAAAAATTTCATTCAATGGGTGGCGGCCTCGTTTCTTAATCCCGTCTTGAAATTCCATGGAATATATTTTCTAGGTGCTTTTCTTTTTACAACAGCGTTTCTGTCTCTCTATCCGAATGGCGCCGAAGCACAGACCGCGAATATCACGGTCGATGCGGCAGCCGGCCAGGGGACCTTGGTCCAGCACTCGCTGAATATCAATCAGGATCCAACCGTGGCGCGCGAACAACAGCGAGTCGCTGACGTCGGAATGCGGATGATTCGAAATCACACCCAGACGGATATTACGAACCTTGAGTATGTTTCGACCGCGGAAGGCCAATATGACTGGACTTCCCTTGACGCCAGCATGGACAGCGTCATCGCGTCAGGGGCCAAACCCTATTTCCGGCTGGGTTATATGCCCGACTGGCTGGCGGACAAATCTTACGGCATTACCAATTCAAGTGATCCCAATCATCTCTACAAATTCAATCCCCCCTCTGACTTCGCCAAATGGCAGCAGCTCGTCTACGATGTGGTCTACCATCTAAACGTCGTGAAGAAGTACGGCATCACATTCTTCACGGTCTGGAACGAACCGGACTGCTGCGGTTCCTTGTATCTGACCGGGCAGAGCGGGTACTTTCAGCTTTATAAATACGCCGCGCAAGGCGTGAAGTCGGCCGACCCTTCCGCAAAGGTGGGAGGGCCTGTCGCTTCGTGGCTGACATCGGGATTCACCCAGGGACTGATCACATACTGCGCCGCCAACAGCGTTCCTCTGGATTTCATCGATTTTCATTGGTATGACCCGTCGCCCGGAACGTTGGCCCCGCTGCTTTCGACCGCGCGTACCTGGCTTAACGGTGCCGGGTTTTCCACGGCTCCCATTTTCGTCTCGGAATGGAACGGATCGTATACCTGGACTGATTCCGGGGCGGTCACCCGCCAAGCAGGGCATATCGCCCCGGTCGCCTACTATCTGACCGAAGCCGGCGCGGACGGCTTCTTCTGGCGGTTGTTGCGCCCCAGCCCCAGCACCTCCGGGATCATTCAAAACGGCGGGGATCCTGTCTATCCTCAATATAATACTTATAAAATGATCAGCATGCTGGCAAGCACCCGGGTGAGTACAACCGGCCTGCAAATGGACTCGAATGGTTTAGGCGTCGGAGCGATCTCTTCGATGGATGCCGGCAAAGTCACCGTTTTGATCTGGAATTACCAAAATACCGGTACCAGTGCTTTCACGGTTAATGTAACGGTCAACAATTTGCCATCGAGTTTCTCCGGCAAATCGATCCAGCTGGCCAGGTACTTGATGGATGCAACGCACAGCAATTACACCTACAGCACCAGCAACTATGAATTAGAGCAAGTTGAGAATTTGACTCTCTCACCCGCAAGTTCTCTGACGAAAAGCGTCGGCCTTCCGGCGAGCGCAGTATCGCTCATCGCCCTGACTCCCGGCGGCACGGCTTCTGACACGACGCCGCCCGCTCCGCCGACCGGTTTAACCGTAAAATGAGGTAACCGACATGGAATCATTGACTGCGAATGAAACCACGAGAGTTTTTGACCGCATGATGGTCCGTCCTCCCATGCAGACGAAAATCAAACTCCACAGTGCAATCTCACCTAAGATCCAAACGCGGCTCGCTCTGTTGATGGGCGCCCTCTTGCTGTTCGGCTCAAATCCAGCCTGGGCCGCCAGCCCGATCAGCGTCAAACTGACGGTGACAGAGCCGGCCGGTATCAGCCGCACCCAGGAACCCGTCACGCTCGGTATCCCGATCGGCCAGAGCTATAACGTGATGGATGTCGCATCGCTGAGGATCACGGCTGCGGACGGGACGACCTCCCTTCCGGCCCAGTTCACCGTTCTATCCCGATGGGGAGGCCTGGCGACGGATACCACCAAACCAATCAACTGGGTCCAGACCGATTTCGAAGCGGATGTTCCGGCCAGCACAAGCGCGACCTTCTACTTGAAGAACGACGGCAGCTACGCTCCAACCGGGATGGCGGCCACAACGTCCTCCGCCTTTACCGTGAACACCGGCGCCGCCACCTTCACCATCAGCCGAACCGCCTTTAATCTTTTTGATCAAGTGAATCTCGGCGGAGGGATGATCATCAGCAGCCCCGCCAATGACGGATTCGTCTATACCGATAAGAACGGGACCTCGTTCTACGCATCCAAAGGCAGCGTGCTGGATTCCTCGGTCGAGATGGATGGACCGATCCAGACCATCGTAATGGTCCACGGCAAACTATCGAGCGGCTCGGCGAATCTCAAAGGCGGCGATGCGTCGACCTATCTGGGGGGTAGCGACACAGCCCAAAACTATGATCTGGAATACCGGGTCCGATTTCACTTTTATAAGAGCAAAAGCTATGTGATCGCGGAAAATACACTGATCAACGACGGAAACGGCTTCATCGGGACCTGGAGCAGCACCTGTCCAAACTGCAACAACAGCCTGTATGCCCAATCGATGACGTTGAACACGACACTCAGCATCGGATCGAGCCATCAAATCACATTTCAAGGATACGGGGACACGACAACCAGCTCCACGGACAGCTATCAGTTCCTGCAGGCCCACAGCGTGGCGAGCCTGACGAGCGAGACCCCGAACTTCAGCTATAGCTCGACCAAGAACGGCGGAGCGGGCGGGACGGGCGGGACCCGAGCGGTCGGCTATGCCGATCTCGGAGACGGGTCAAACGGCGTAACGGTCGCGGTCAAATATTTCTGGCAGCTCTACCCAAAGGGGTTTCGGATCAACAACACGACGCTTTCGGCCGATCTCCTTCCGCAAACCGGCTCCAACCATTTTGTTCGCGGCGGTTGGCACGTGACCAATGAGCTTCTATACAACTTCCACACCGGGAGCTTTTCATCCTCCGGCGCGGCCGCCACCGTGAGCGCCTATCAATCGCCTGTCGACGCGCGTTTCGATCCGAACTGGTTCGCCGATACACAGGCCTGGGGACTGGATGCACCGGCCGGATTGACCATGCCGACGCCGGACCTGGTCAATGCCTTGAACCGCTGGGAGCAGCTGCAGCGGGCCAAAGTCGATGCCACTCAGTCATCGAATGGGGCATCGATCACGACCTTCCGGGAAAACCGGATGCTGCTCGGGAGCGCCAACACCTGGGACCATGCCTGGTACGGATGGGACGCCTTCGGCGATCGACGGTGGAAATTCTTCAGTTCGGCCTGCAGCGGAGCGGGTTGCAACCTCACAAACACGCCTTATTTGTCCGGGGTTCAGTACGACTGGCCCTTCAGCCTTCTCCTCCATTATTTGAGGACGGGAAACCGCGGCTTCTACGACATGTGGATGGATATGTCAAATCATAACGTTGGTTTTGCCGTCCAGTACGGGGGGCATCTCTCCGGTGAAGCCGGCTGGTTTCCAAATCAGGTCTACTGGGAGGATGGGGGACCGTTCTCGACCACGTCGACCTATACCGGTTTGATGGAGCAGAACCAGGGTTTCTGTCTGAGTTATTTGTATACGGGCAACAAGCGATTTTTGGATGCCTGCAAGGCGATGGCCGATGAAGGATGGACCTATTGGACTTCTTATGAGAGCACGGCCCCAAATTATATCAAGTCTGAACTCCGCATCGCCGGATGGAATATATTCAGGCAACTTAATTACTACAAAGTGAGCGGGGATGCGACCTACCTGAACCAAGCCCTGACGATCTTCACGAACGGGCTTTTGGCGACGGAGCAATCCGCGGCCCCTCCGACCGGGATCGGAAGCAACGGCCAGGGCTATGTGTATGACGATCTTGCCGTCAGAGACTGCACGACGCAGGATGCGACCACCGGGGTGATTACCTACCAGGTGCGCGTTCTCATGCTCGGTTATATAACGGACCCGCTCACCGAACTCCACCGCCTCAGCGGATCCCAGGCGGTGCTGGACTTTTTGACCCGAATGCTGAACTTTGTACAGACAACCCCGTATGTGGGCGGAGTAACCGACTCCAGCGGTAATTATCTTCCCAACCAAACACCGTACTGCTACAACCCGGCCACCGGATCCCGCCAATTCCGGGACATCCAGGTCATCTACAATTACTTCTTCGCCGGCGGGTATTCCTACCTCTACGCAACGACCCGTAATTCAACCCATCTTAATTTCGCCCGCAGCCTCTTCAAGGATTCGGTCTTTTACTGGGAAGCCGTTTCGAATACCTATGTTAACCCAACCTCCCTCACCCCGGTCTATCTCGGATACGAACCGCAGACGAGCAAACAGCAGGGCTGGACCGGGCGATTCCATCAAGGTTATCTGTCAATGGAATACCAGATGCAGAAAAACGGCGGCGTCCTTCCGAGTTGGTATCCCGGCACGCCTCCGGTGCCCGTTTCTTCCGGCGATACCACACCGCCGGCCCCGCCGACGGGGTTGAAAGTGCAATAAAATGATCCGGGGGTTGGGGAAAAATCAGATCGGGCCGGTCAGTCCGGAGATCAAGCGGTAATCCCGATAAGCCCCGGGATCGCCATCGCGGCCGTCCTCGGCCGCCTTGATGATGTTGTACAGTTCGCGCGCCGAGACGTAGTGGAGCCGATAGTTTTGCCCGTCGTTGTACCGGTCTTCCAGATGCGACAAGATCTGTTCGAACCGAGGGCCGAGAAAGAAATCCATGTTGGCCTCGACCGTTCCATGGGTATGCACCTTCACCGCGACCCATTCCGGCCGTCCCCGCACATGAACTGCCTCCTCCACCCATAACCGGACCCGCTCCGGCGTCGGCGGATTGTGATACTCGATCTCGCCGTTTTCGATTTTTCTCCGACGCCAATCGAGCGTGAGCGGTCCCTGAATGATCATCAGATCGCCCGACTCCCGCCCGCCGACCCGGACATCCGTCCCGGTATTGTGGGAATTCGGACGTCGGGGATCATCCGTCGCATAGTAGATGCTGTTGATCTTTTTCGTCTGGGCCTCGCCCGGGCTGGAGGGCAGCGTGAAATCGGCATAACAACCGGTCTCTTTCAGAATGGTGATCTCATCGTTGACCCCGCACCATCGTCCTTCGGGATGCGAGTTGTCCAGCGCCCAATTGCCGTGGATGAAACCGTAGCGGTGCTCTCCGGTCGTTCGGTCCTTTGAAAGATGCCCATGTTGGATCAAGCGCGCCTTAAAGTCCTTCAGATTCTTCCGAAGAACCGGTCCGGTATCATTGTCATGATGGAGATGAATCTCGACCTCCCCAAACCCCCGCCGACACAGTCCGGCCAGAGCTTCCAGATGTTCGGGGCGGTACTCCTCTTCGGGGTAGAAGAAGGTGTGGCGGGGAGGAACACCGTCATGATCCCGATGGCCCCGCGTGATCATCGGATAGCGTTCGACCCAGGCCGAAACCCGGGCCGTCTCGGCCGCCCGGTCCGCCCCTCCCCACATCGGCTCGTAATGATCCACGACGCAGAACAGGACATGGATCGGCCAACGCTGTTTCCAGAAAGTTTTCCGTATGCGTCGGACCACATAAGATGGAAGCCAGATATGGAGATTTTTGTCAAAGAACATCATCCCCTCGCAGAATCCATGGAGCCCTTCGTGCCACGGGCCTGAACCGCGTGCTCGTAGGCCTCGAGGAGCTGTCGCCCGGCCACCTGCCAATCGAAACTTTCCACCACCCGGCGGCGGGCCGCCTGGCCGATTTGGGCCGCCTTGGCCCGATCCAAAAGAAGCGCGACCGTCCGCTCGGCAAACTTGAACGGATTATCGGCGATACAGATCTCCCGGCCGTCCTCCAGATCAAGGCCCTCGGCGCCGATGCGGGTCGAAACGACCGCCTTGCCCATCGCCATCGCCTCCAGTATCTTAAGCCGTGTTCCCCCGCCGCTTCGCAGCGGAACAACCACGACCGAGGCCCCGGCCAGCCACGGCCGCACGTCCGGAACATCTCCGGTCACGTCCGTGTCCGGATCTCCATTCGCGGCCCGGCGAAGCTTCGCGACCGGATCACGACCGACCACGTTAAAACGCACCCCGGGTACCGCCTTCCGAATGAGCGGGAGTATCTCCTTGAGGAAGAAGATCACGCCCTCCACGTTCGGCATCCAGTTCATCAGTCCGGTAAAGACCATGCTCGGCGGACCGGTCGGGGCCTCGGTCGGCTGGAAATAGCCGGTATCAACCCCGTTGATGACGATCGAGGATACCGTGCCGGGCGCCAGGTGAGCCAGCCGGTCCCGATCCATCGCCGAGACCGTCAGCACGCGCTCGCTCGCCGCGCAGACCGTTCGTTCATACCGTTCCATCTTCCGCTGTTGTCCTTGATAAAACCGGCGCATGACGGGGTTGCGCTGGACGTCGGCCACGCGCTGAAGAAGCGACGACTCGATGTTGTGTTCGTTGAGAACAACCGGCAGACGCGTTCGGCCGATGAGATACGGGGCCATGTGGATCTGATCACAATGAATCAGATCATAACCGCCCTGCGCGATCAGTATTTCAATCCGATTTTGCATCGCTTTTACGTCGTACTTAACCACGGTGTAGGGACGGGTTGACAGAAGTCGTCCGGCCATTGACCCTACCCGGGCGATCCGGGACCAGGAGTCTGGATGGTCTACCGTCTCGATACGGGCAGTCGGAACCAGTGACTGAGCGGTCTTGACCCAACGGCGGTCCGACTTCGAATGGAGAAAGGTCATGAGCGTGACATCGTGACGGCCGGCGGCGTGGGAAAACAGCTTCCAGGTCCGGATCTTGGCACCCGTGTCCAACGGATAGGGAAGCCGTGTGGTCAGGAAAAGGATCTTCATGATCGATCCAGAAACTCCTCGATCCATTGGGCCAGCACGGTCAGGTTCCACAACGTGGCATGATGGTCCCGCAGCCCGGAACGGTGCTCATCAAACAGACGGCGGACCTGCTCCAGATCAAAAATTCGCCGCCGCTTGAAAACCCCATGGAGAACCTTCTGTTCGGCAAACTCTTTTAAGTCACGGTTGAACCACCGCATCAGCGGGATGGAAAAACCCATCTTCTCCCGTTTCAGAAAACCGTCCGGAAAACCGTCCTTCATCGCCTCCTTCGCCAGGCGCTTTCCGATCCCATGGGAGAGACGGTGCTCCGGTGGCAGCCTCAAGAGAAACTCGATCAATTCGTGATCCAAAAACGGAGCGCGGCATTCCAGTGCGTGGGTCATCGAAGTCCGGTCCACCTTGACCAGGATATCCTCCGGAAGATAGGTCATCAGATCCGTCATCTGCATTCGCGTCAGATCGTCGTTGGCACGACAGAGTTCATACGCATGGCGGATATACCCATCCCGGCTCTCCGAAAGCCGCGCGCGAAATTCCGGATGGTACAACGCCTGTCGAACCGGCCCGCGCAGTCCCGTGCGAAGGGACTCGTACCGCGTCGCCTCATCAGACGAAAACAATTCAAAGACTCGATCCATTCGTTGAAAAACCGCCGGAAGATTGAACCTTCCAAGCATCTTGTGTCCTGCCGATGCCATAAACCTGGGAACATAGCGCGCCGCCCGGTTGATCTCCTGAATGGCGGGATACCACGGATATCCCGCAAGGGCCTCGTCCCCGCCGTCGCCGCTCAAGGCCACGGTAACATGCCGGCGCGTCACCTCGGATAGATACCAGGTCGGCAGCGCCGATGAATCGCCGAACGGCTCCCCGAAATGACGGACGAGCCGCGGCAGAATCTCAATCGCGTGCGGCTCGATGATCTCCTCGTGATGATCGGTTCGATAACGCGCCGCGACCTCCCGCGCAAACGGCAGTTCATTGAAGTCCTCCTCCTTGAATCCAATCGAGAAGGTCTTGACCGGCTGCGAGGACAGCCGGCTCATCATCGCGACCACGATGCTCGAATCGACCCCGCCGCTCAAGAACGCTCCCAACGGCACGTCGCTGATCATCCGGAGGCGCACAGCCTCCTCCAAACGTCGGACAAATTCATGCTCGGCTTCTTCGAAGGAAAGATCCAGTCGGGGCCCGGCCTGCGGCAGCCAGTAACGTGAAACCGTAACCCGATGGCCCCGCGCGAGAAGGTAATGGGCCGGCGGCAGTTTCCTGATCTGCCGGAAGATCGTCCGCGGACTCGGAATGCAGGAATGGGCCATAAACAGATCGATCGCCGTCTCGTCCAGTTCACGGTCGAAACCGGGTCGGTCGTACAACGCCTGAATCTCGGAGGCGAACCAGAACCGGCCGGCGGCCTCGAGATAATAGAGCGGCTTTTTGCCCATCCGGTCGCGGGCGATAAAGAACGTGCCGTCCCGCTCATCCCAGATCGCAAAGGCGAACATCCCACGGAGCCGCGTCACACAGTCCGGCCCGAACTCTTCATAGAGGTGGACCAGCACCTCGGTATCGGTCTCGGTTGCAAACCGGTGGCCTTTGGCGACCAGCTCTTTCCGCAGCGACTGAAAATTGTAGATCTCGCCGTTAAAGACGACCGCCAACTCGCCCGTCTCATTGAAGATCGGTTGATGCCCGGTTTTCAGATCAATGATGCTCAGTCGGCGATGGGCCAGGGCCGCCCGGCCGGTCGGGGAACGATAGAATCCCTCATCGTCCGGCCCGCGATGCCGGATCGCATCCGCCATGGGCTGAACATCCGCCTTCTCGATCGACCTGCCGCCCAGGCTCATACCGCCCGCTATGCCGCACACGACCGCCTCCTCCCGTCCGTCGCCCGACGGTAGAGCGACTCATACCTGTTGATCATCTCCGAGAGCGAGAAGCGGCTCTCAACATGCTGTTTTCCGGCCTCGCCGTATCGCGCGCGGGCCGATTCATCCGAAAGCAGTTTCAAAATCGCATCGGCCAGGTTTTCCGGAGCGCGCGGCGGAACCACCAGTCCGCGTTCGCCGTTTGAGACCAGCTCAGGAATGCAGCCCACGGCGGTCGCCACGACCGGCCGGCCGGCCGCCATCGCCTCCAGCAACGAGATCGGAAGCCCCTCTTCATGCGAGGATAAAACAAACAGATCGAAGGCCGGAAGCAGTCGCTGGACATCCGATCGGAAGCCGACGAACCGGACCGATTCGCCCAGACCCAGATTAGCCGCAAACCCGACCAGCCGATCACGTAGCTCCCCGTCACCGACCATCACCAGCCGTGCGGCGGGAAGGGATTGATGAACTCGCGCAAACGCGCGCAGCAGCGTTTCCTGATCCTTGGCGGCCGTCAGCCGCGCGACATGCCCGATCACCGGCCCGCCGGACGAATCCAGTCCCAGCTCGGTCCGGATCGCGGTAAGATCGACCAAGTCGTTTCGCGCCATAACGATGCCCTGATGAATCACTTCCAGCCTTTCCGGAGCGATCCCGACCCGATCCACGAAAAACCGCCCCACATCGTCTCCGACCACGACGGTCTTCCAGACCAGCGGCAGCACCCATCGCGCGATCCATTGGTTCCGGCTCCGTTGAAGAAAGGTGTAGTATTCATGTTCCGTATGGATCACCGGAATCCCCAGAAGACGGGCCGGGCCGATCGTATAGAGGAGCTGACCCAGATGATGCGTCTGGACCGCGTCCACGCGCTCGTCCCGTAATATTCGGTAGAGCTGCATCGGCATCGACCAATCCTTTCCGTCGCGACGGTTCAGAACAAACCAGGGGATATCGTCTTTTTGCAGCAAGTCCGACAACGGCCCGTCGCCGTTTATGCCGCAGACCATCGGCCGGAAGCGCGAGCGGTCGAGCCCTGAAGCGATGGTGGAGGCCATCCGCTCGGACCCACCCATTTTGAAGGAATAGATCACCTGCAGTATTGTCAGACGCTTATCCATGAAGCACCGGAGGCGCCATCAATCGTTCGTAAAGAGCTTTTACCCGCTTCATGCGCTCGGCCAGCGAATACCGGGCCGCAGCCGCGGCCCGGCCGGCCTCGCCGATCTTGCTTCTCTCCTCGGGATGATCGATCATAAACCGGATCGCGCGCGCGAGCGCATCGGCATCCCCGGGAGGGACCAGGAGGCCGCTTTTCCGATCGGTCACCATCTCCGGAATCCCGCCCACGGCCGTCGCGATCAGGGGGATTCCACGGCCCATCGCCTCCAACGCGACGTTCGGGATGCCTTCGCTTAAGGACGGAATCACGGCGAGATCCATGCCGGCGTAAATCGCCGTCATATCGTTCCGGTATCCCAGGAAGCAGACGCGGCCGTTCAGCCCAAGCACTGCGACCTGCTGTTTTAAGCCCTGCTCATCCGGGCCCTCGCCGATCAGGAGCGCCATAACGGCTCGATCGTTGAGACGGGTCAGGGCCTCGATCAGGACTCCCTGGCCTTTTTCGCGACTGAGCCGGCCCACCGCCCCGATCACGATCGCATCGTCGGAGGCCCCCAAATCCCGCCGGGCCTGCTGCCGTGTCCGGGGATCGGGAGCGGCTTCCGGAAGCCATGCATTTGGAATAACTTCCAGATGCGATCGGGAACGGCCGAGGCGGGCCGCAACGACGCGGCCGATCGCCTCCGATACCGGTACGATTCCATCAGCATGCCGGACGGCCCAAAGCTCCAGGGCATAATACAGACGGATCTTCAGGTTCTCGTTGGTCGTGCCGTGCAGATACCCGCACCAGCGCATCCCCGCTTGCCGCATCCGGGACGAAAGCAGCG
This sequence comes from Nitrospirota bacterium, assembly GCA_016200255.1. Taxonomy (GTDB): domain Bacteria; phylum Nitrospirota; class Nitrospiria; order JACQBZ01; family JACQBZ01; genus JACQFA01. Next base: position 40,015 of record JACQFA010000095.1, read on the forward strand.
CACCGACGACGTTGGCCTTGTAACTGTGGGTCTGGAGAAGATCGATCCGGTTCTTGAGCATATCCGACCGGACCAACGACGGCAGCCGGGGGTCAAAAGGAAAGCGTTCCTCAAAAATCCACACGGGAAGCCCCTCGGCGCGGCAGGCCTCGATGAAGGGGGAGGTTTTGAGCGGACGACGGAGGAAGGCGGCCAACCGGACCGTCAGTCCGTATCCCGGCGCGGCCTTGCAAAAGGCGATCAATTGCTTGCCCGGTCCTCCGACGCGGAATGTATCGATCAATGCCAAGACGCGGATCCCCGTCACAGCCGTTTCACCACCCGGGCCGGATTGCCGCAGGCGACCGCTCCGGACGGCAGATCCGACGTCACAACACTCCCGGCCCCCACCACCGTGCCCCGGCCGATCCGGACGCCCTTTAGAATAATGGACCGGCTGCCAATCCAGACATCGTCCTCGATCACGACCGGACGGATGCGATCCGGCGAAACCGGCTCCCTCCGGCGACGCGCGTCGGCATCCAGCGGATGGCCGTCATGATCGGAAATGATGACCCGGTCCGCAATGTAGCAGTACCGTCCGATCGTCACTTCCCGTCCCACGCTGATCGTCAGTTCGTAGCCGAGATAAGTGTTGTCCCCAACGGTCAACACGGGGGCGTCATGGACACGGTTGGCCTCGAAACTGGACTTGCCGTGCACCGTCACATTTTCCCCGAGATGGATGACGAGCCGTCCGTAAATATAGGGAACGCCCCCGATCAGGGACAGTCCCCGGCCGACCGAGGCACAGCAGGAACGGAAAAGCGGATCGGACCAAAAAATACGGTAGATCACGGCGGCCGACGCCAAGGTCAGTTCACGGAGATAATAGAGCGCGCCAAAGACCGGACGCGGGGCCGGCAGACGCAGCGTGCGAAGCGCCTTCCCCGTCCGGTACAGCAACGCGTAGAACCCGTTTTCCTGCCGTCGGACTTTGAGGAGAAAGTCTTCAATCACCGGGATTTCTCCTCCAAGGGGCCCCGGCCTTTGCGGGAAAATCCGGACCGGACACCGGCGAGGGATCTCCCGCAAACCGGGTCCCGACCGCCCGGGCCGGCTCCGGCAATCGCCCCTCCGTCATTCGGAACGAGGCCGTGATCATCGCAAGGAGGATGATCAGGATCCAGTCGTAGGCCTTGGACAAAAAAAGTGAGCTCACGAGGAACCCGACGAACGAGACCGACAATGCGGAGTTCAACTCAAGCGCCTCAAGAATAACGGAATCCCGAGCGGCCGATGCGAGCCGCTGGCGGGCCTTCTTCAGGATTGAAAAACCCGATATCACAAGCCCGATCCAGACGAGTAGTCCGGCCAACCCCAGTTCGGCCATCACCTGGATCAGTGTGTTGTGGGCCGTCCACCATGTATTATAGGGAAATTCCGGATCACGATAATCCTCGCCGTACGCGATCGAAAACACGCCCGTGCCGACCCCCAGAATCGGATGATCGGCGAACATGTGCAATCCCGCCCGCCACATCGCCAGCCGGATCTGGGCGTTTTCCTCACCCTGGTAGTTTGCGATTGTGCTGAACCGGTCAAAGGCGCCTTGCGGACTCACCAAGACAACCACGATGCCGAGTGCCGCCGCGAGAAAGAACACCGCCACTTTCCGACGGGAACGCATCAGGATCAAGCCCGCCACCGCCACCAAGCCCAGAAACCCGCCGCGGGACTGAGTCGCGATAACACCGCCCACCGCCAGCATCATCGCCCCGATCAGAAGAAAACGCTCTTTGGGCGCGGGATGCGATTGCAGCCTCCAGTAAATCAAGGGCAACACCATTACAAAACAAACGGCAAGGTCGTTGGGATCGTTGAACAGCCCGCCAAGCCCCTCGATCCGGCCCCGGTGCAGTAGATTTCCGGTCAGGTAGTCTTTCACGGCCATCAACGCCAGAACCACGTTACAGAAAATGATCATGCGAGTCAATCGGGCCAACGCGGACAGGGAGGCCGCAATGTTGACGACCAGGATAAAGACCGCCACCTCCTTCATGAACTCGGTGGCATTGGTAAAACTCCCGCCCGGCCAGTACGAAAACGGGATCGACAGGAGCATAACGCCTAAAAAGGAGACAAGGTATTGCCCGGTGGAATAGGGCATGAGGAGAATCCGCTGCCCGCGCCCTCGGTTCATGATGAACAACAACACCGTCAGAACCAGGATGACCAGCACCGGCCGAAGGGGGGTGAGAACCGGAAAAAGATCGGCCGGCCTGAGAAATAAAAATACCAGAAAGACCGACAACCCCAGAAGCGGCAGGCGCTCATTGGCACGGGGAAACCGGACGAGTTGGATCGGCGACGCATCGGACGGCTTGAAGACGGAGGCCCCTTCTCTCATGCGTCAGCCTCTCACCCAGAGATCTTTTTTGCCGCGCAGAAAACGGACGATTCCGACCACGGCGGCGGCGTTCAGGACCAGAAAAGCCGCCGGAACCGAGGCCATCTTCCGGAACAGCCCGCCGCCCGTCCAAGCCGTCCCCAGCAAACCAAAAAGGTACCAGACGACCTGCCCGCACAGCGTCACGGTGTAGATTCCGTCTCTAAGAAACAGATTTGAAACCAGCATCAACATCAGCGCAAACGGCACAGCCAGTCTCAGCAGTTTGTGCGAGACGAACTGAAAGGCGACCGGATTGCGCCAGGGCAGGGTCAGCTCCGGCATCAGATAGACGATCTGTAGATTGCCGGCCAGGGTCCTGACCTTCCGCCGGAACTCCTGGGGCGCCTCCTTCGAGACCGAATCAAAGGCCTGGGCCCGTGGTTCAAAAACCACCCGGTAACCCTTCAGAACGATCCGCATCGGCACCCAGACATCATCCAATAATGTCCCTTCCGGAATCGGCTCAAACAGTTCTTTCCGGATCGCATAGATGCAGCCCGTCGCCCCGACCATCGAGCCGATATCGCTCTCGGCCTTGCGGATCCATTTCTCATACGACCAATAGGCCGACACCCCTTCCCCGATCTGGCTCGGTTCGCGGTTCAAGACCAGCTCTCCGCTCACGGCCCCCACCTTCGGATCATCAAATCGGGCCAGAAGCCTCCGGACGGCCTCCCGGTTGAAGCTTTGGCGCGCATCGGCAAAGACCACGACTTCCCCGGAAGCCGCCTGCAGACCGGCATTCAACGCGACCGCCTTTCCGGCCGGCCGTGGCAATGCGACGAACCGGATGCGGCCGTCGAACCGCATATGCTCTTTGACCACGCGCTCCGTCCCGTCCGTTGAACCATCCGAGGCCACCACGATCTCGATATGATCTTCGGGATAGTCCTGCGTCCGAAGGTTGTCGATCCGCCTGCCGATCACGGCCTCTTCATCCCGAACCGCCACGACGACCGACACCCGGGGCGGATCATCGCGCCGCAGCGTCCCCGCGTCGCGTCGGGCCGGCAGCGACCGAAGCAGGACCGGATAGCCTATGTAGGTATAGAGGACCAAGGCGGCTGAAAACCAGAACAGGGTCAATGCAACCGAAGTCATGGTCTCACCATTTTATCATGCGCGGCCCGGAAACGGTCCCACTGCGACACCAGCCGGCCGAACCGCCGCCGCCAGGACCGGTCCGATTCACGAATTTTTCCGTACCGCCGGGGCCCGACCATCGCGTTCTCGACAAAGACCATCGGAACGGCCAGCGCCCTCGCCTCGCCGGACAAGAATTCGGCCGCGATGCAGCGCGAAAGCCAGCGGCCCAGCAAATGGCTGAGCCAGTTGTCATCGATATAAGCCCGGTCGAACGCCTCCTCGACCGAGGGCCGGGGGCCGCGGCCCGAGATCGGGTAGAAGGTGGATGCAAAAGCGTAGAGATCGGTCCAGGGAAGACGCGCCTCCTCGCCAAACGCCCAGTCGATCACGCCGATCCGTTTATCATTGACGATCACATTCAGATTGCAAAGATCGCCGTGCTGCGCTCCGAGGGCACGACCCGTTGCAGCCTGCGACGTTCCGTGCGTGCGGTAATGGTCGAGAAATCGACGCTCGTCCGGTTCCAGTTCAAAGGCCTTCACGAATTCATCGATTAACTTGGCGTCGGAGCGATCGGGCCGGCTCTCACCGGCCGCAGGGATCTCGGCTTCCACCGAAGGCGCGGTGGCGCGACGAAACACGATCCACCACTCCGCCAGCCGGTCCAGCACCGCTTCCATTTCGGACCGCTCGCGTGATGAGGCCGAGGCCGGCCAATCTTCCTCCAGATGGCGGCCCGGAAGACAGGACTGGAGGAAAACCAGACGGCCCTCGATCCGCTCCAGGCCCAACGGGTTTGGAACCGACGACTTCCATTCTTCCGGAAGGGCCGTGCGGACCCGCTTTAAAAACCGGTATTCATGCGTCACCAGAGGTTCGGCTTGGGGGAAGCGGGCCACTTTCGCCACGGCGTGAGGCCGGTCGGCCTTGTCCTTAAAAATAAAAAAGAGCATCTCCTTTTCGGGCGCATCATCGAACGGACCGACGATCAGAGACCGAAACGATTTGGGAGCCGGATCGTTCGGAAACCAATCGGCCCAACAATTCCGCGCCCGATTCTCGACGGACCGGATCATGATCGCTCCTCGCGCGCAGGCATCTCATCCTTCCGGACAAGCACGGCATATCCGGGCGCCAGATACGGGGCGATTCCAAGACGTCCGGCCAGCCGGTTGACCCGCCGGATGAGAGACCCGGTTCGTATATCGAGGTTCAGGAAGGCCGAGACAAAATAGTCCATCGGCCCCCTCCCGTCAAGATCCATGACATACTTCGGCTGCCTCCCATCGGGAAAACAGGCCCACCAACGCGACGGCCCGATTCCGGCCCGCTCGATGTTTTTTCGAAATCCCGAAAGGGTCAGCCCGGACGACCGTGTCCGGAGCCGGTTGTCGGCCGTCATATACAGATAAGCGCCCGCCGCCAGCACCCGTCGGCATTCACGGAGGGTCATTCCCAGATCGCCACCCCGGCCCCCGGCCCGTCCATAATCGGTCAGGATCACAAGATCGAACCGGCCGTCCTCGAACGGAAAGGGAGCGGTTCTCCCGAAATCGAGAGCGAGGGTGGAGACATGAGCGGCCCCGTTCACCGCATCCGGCTTGTCCGGACCCAGGTTATTTTCTAGAACCAGCACCTCTTTCAGAGCGGATGAGGGTACCAGATATCGCCAGATTGGGTGGGAATGGCCGGATCGAACTGTCTCCTTCCCTTGAATGCCCGTCATGAATCCCATCCGTTCCAAGACAGATCTTTGGATGCGACTGTCTCCAATTGAAATAGATACAGGATCAGCGGCGCCACCCAGGCCGTCGTCTCGGCATACCGGCGACTGATAAGGCTGTAAGCCATGCGGGGCAGTACGTAACGGCCGCGGATCAAACCCCGCGGTTGACGGATGCGGCCCAGCATGCAGCGTGCAAGATCCCGGATGAATTGAGCATCATGGGCGCGGGCGTCCACCAGCGCGGCCTTTTTGTCTTCAAACGGCAGGTCGGCATAGTTCGGATAGGACCGACGGATCGTCCCGGAATGAAACTCCCCATCCTCCAACGGTTCCGGTGTCAAAGAATAAAAAAAATCGAACAGATCATGGTCCAGGTACGGGCTGAAGACCCGGGGAATATCTTTCATCAATCCGTAAGGCGACAGTGCGATCTCCCGTCGCGTCCGGTTCCAGAAATAAAAACTGGCCACCGGATTCGGGGCCTCGAGATGTTTTTTCAACTCCCGCGCCATATGCGCCACGGCGCGTTCCCGATTGAGGCTTTTTCGGAGGCCGTCGGCAAGCACACACTCCAGCGCCACCTCGTTTTCGGAAAGCATGATCCCGGCCAATTCACTCAATCGTTCCGCGCGGAAGAGATCCAGCTTGCGAAAAGAGAAAAAGACCGGCTCGGAGAAGACATCCCCCGCGATCCCGTCATAGACTGCGGCCGTTTTGTCCTGCATGAGGTGGTCCGTCATCCGCAGGTACCAGGCATGTTCATCGGAGCATAAGCCCGTCATTAGATTCTTTCGCCACTCCGCCCGGAAACGGGGCTCCGTCTGATCGAGCACAACATGCCGAACCCCCAGGGCCTTTGTGACCAAGGCCGCAATCCGCATGTCTTCGTTCGATCGCGGCGGATAATGTCCAAGAGTGATGCAGTAGTTAGGACGATACCCTTGCTCGTCCAGTTCCAGAAGGATATGACGCGAATCCCTTCCGCCGCTCAACGGCACGACAAAATTTCCATCGGGTGGAAGTCTTCGACCGATCGCCTGACGGAAGAGATTGTGGAAAACCTCCTCCAGTTGCAGTCGCGAATAACGATGCGCCCGGCCTTGAACATATTTCCCGACCGATGAAAGCCGGCCGTCTGTCCATTCCCATCGAGCATCCGGGGGCACGGCTCGAATCGAATCAAAGGGCGTATCCTCAGCGATGAAGAAACCGACCCGCAGGAAAACCGACAGCGCATCGTGATCCAGATCGGGCGGCGCGCCCTCCATCAATAAACGGATGATGGAAGGCGACACACCGATCGTATTTCCCTTTTGAAAGTAATAGAGCGGATAGAAACCGTAACGGTCGTTGCGGACGACCAATCGCTCCCCATCCCAATCCCATTCGGCAAAAATTCCATCCGAGTCAAGGCCATCGCTCCCTAAAATACGATGACCCAAACGGCAGGACGGAATCCCATGGGTGACCGTACGGTCCCCTTCGATTGAGGCGAAAAAAAAGGGGGGCTCGCTCACGCCAGCACCTCCGAATAGACCGTCTCGATCCCGCGGACGAACCGGTCCAGCGTAAACCGCTCCTCCACCTGGCACCGGCCGGCCTCTCCCAGACGTCGCCGAAGATCCGGATCGCGGGCAAGACGGATGACCGCCCCGGCCAGCGCGACGGCGTCCTGCGGCGGAACGAGCAGCCCGGTCATGCCCTCCTCGACCAGTTCTGGAACCCCTCCCACCGCCGTCGCCACAACCGGGCGGCCCAACGCCATTGCCTCGATCAGGTTGCGCGGCATCGCCTCTTCGGTCGAGGCCGAAACCAAAATGTCCAGGGAACGAATCACGTCGAGATTGTCCTTGCGAAATCCGGTAAACCAGACCCGTCCGGAAAGCCCGAGCTCTGAAACCAGCCCATGTAATTTTTTCAGATAGGGCTCACCGGGAAGCGGATCGGACCCGATGATAAAAAAACGGGCTTCGATGCCCGCGTCCAGAACACGGCGTGACATTTGCAGAAAAAAATCCTGTCCCTTGATCGGCTTGAGCGTGCCCACAATCCCGACCAGAAGAAGATCCGGGCGCGGACCGTATTCCGAGCGCAACCGGTCTTTCGCCTCGGCGATCTTTTCCAGACTGATCCCGTTGTAGACGACCCGGATTTTCGGCACAAAGCGGTGGCGGTGCGCGAACCGGTCGGCCGCCTCGCGCGAGCAGGCGACGATGCGGGTAACACGCGGCAGAAAATACGGCTCGTCGATCTCGATCTCCGGCCAGAGCGTATGGACATGCTGGATCACGGGAATCCCGAGCAGACGGGCCGCAAGGATGACCCCGCTCCGCCATAGCGGCGAGTTGATATGGATCAGATCGATCCGTTCCCGCAGCATCCACAAAACAAGATTCACGCTGCTTGCGATAAAGACCGGGACCGAACGTACCGATAGCGGAACCAGACGGCTGATATGGTAAGGCAGACCCATTCCCTCCAGCGCATGTGTGAACTCGCCGGCCTCGCCGCAAAGCAGTGACGGACAGTAACGGGAGCGGTCCAGACGCGCCAGAAGATCCAGCAGCACCTGAGGGCTGCCGGTCTTGATCTGGGCCTGATCCTGCACGAACAGAACACGTGCCGGTTGATTGTGCAGGGACGGTCGTGTCTGACGCAACCGATGCCTCATTACCTTCTTCATACCCTGAAAAATTTTTAACAGATTCTCGCCGAGCAGTGATTTGAAGAGCAAAAGATAGGTGCGGCCCTGGAACGGATGATAGGGAAGCGCCTTCAGAAAATAGCGTCGCGCGGGTCCCATACGATACTGTTCAAAATACCATTCGCCGGTGCTGAACAGGAGGCGATGAAGGGTCGCCTTACGTGTCTGGCAATGGTCCCCCGAGAGGCCGGGATGCGCATGCATCCGTTCGATCACCCGAAGCTCGTTTTGAAGTTTGAACTCGATCTTCGTGAAGTCGTTCTGCAAGTTGCCTTCATGGACCAGTCGCAGTACCAGCGGTTCATCGATAAAATCGAACGGAGCCTCCATCGCCAGTCGGAAGTAGAGATCCCAGTCCTCCCCGATGATCAGGTCCTCTTCAAAGAGACCGACACGATCCAGGACGTCCCGGCGGACCACGACCGAGGAGAGAATGATTCCGGACCAGGAGAGCAGCCGCTCTGCCATTCGGCCCCTAAACGACGGGTCGTATCGTCGCTCCTCCATTGTCGTTCCATGACGGTTGATGAACCGGACGGACGAAAAAACAAGCCCGACGTCCGGCCTCATCCGGAACAGACCGATCTGCTGCTCCAGCTTTCGGGGCGTCCATCGGTCGTCCGAATCGAGAAACGCGATATACTGTCCGGAGGCGGACTTGATGCCGGCATTCCGCGCTGCAGCCGGCCCGCGATTCGACTGCCGAAGATATCCTACCTGGGGATACCGGCTTTGGACCATCGTCTCAGTACCGTCCGTGGACCCGTCATCCACAACAATGATCTCGACCGGTTGATAGGACTGCTCCAGGACCGAATCGATGGCCAATGGCAGGTCCTTCACCCGCTTGTAGGTCGGAATCACGACCGAAACCAGCGCTTTTTCATCCCGCGTGCTCACGCGCGCTTCCCCCTCGTCCATCTGTCTTTCACAAATCCGTAAAAGCGCCAGAGGCGGGTCTCGTGATAGAATGCCTCCCGGCAACGCGGGTTAATCACAAATCGTGCGACCATGCGGACTAGGTCATCCAGGGCGCGGCGATACATCCACCGCGGCACGCCCAGGATTTTTGGAACGCCTGGATCTTCGTCCAGACGCATCCGCGAATTCGCCATGCCCTGCGTCATCCACCATTGGCGGACATACCTTCGCGTCAGCCGGTCCGGTTGAACGATGTGGTAGACCACGATGTCCGGGGCATATAGAACGCGTCCCCCATCCTTTAAAATCCGCCGGAACAGTTCATAATCCTCCGATCGGTGCAGCGTGCCGTCGCTCAGATCTTCCCGAAACATGCCGTATTTTCGGAAAACGTCGGCGCGGGCCGCCATGTTGGCGCCGCAGGGAAGTGTATGACGGTCGAGTTCAAGAAAGATAGGTTCCGTGTAGGGATAGTAGTACGCCACCACACCGCGGTACTCCGGATGAAACCAGTCGGGCCATTGGCCGTTCCAGTCAGGAACCACACGTCCGCCGATCAAATCGGGCCGGTACATTTCAAAGCGCTGAAGGATCCGCTCCAGCCAGTCCGGGGCCAAGCGCACATCGTCATCCGTAAACGCCAGATATTCTCCTTTGGCTTCCCGGATGGCCCGGTTCAAGGCGTAGGATTTTCCCTGTCGCTCTTCGAACAGATACCGAACAGCCGGCTTCGCCGTCTCGGCCTTCTGCCGCACCGTCTCCGGCGTCCCATCGTTGGAATTGTTGTCCACCACCAGCACTTCAAACTGGTCCGATGGAAAGCTCTGGGAAAGAATCGAATCCAGGGCACACACCAGCAGCGGCTCGCGATTATAGGTGCAGATGATCGCCGAGATTTTGATCTTTTTGTTTATGTCCGCCATCGCTTCAGACTACACAGATCCCGGTTTCCTGCAACAGCCGAATCAAGGCCTCGATTCGAACCGGCCAGCCGTTTTCAGCGGCAATCGACTTGCGGCTGTCCCGCTGAGCCTGATCCTCCTTGGTGGCCTGTTCGACCATCCGGACAAAATCGTCGGGATCGGCCGCGATCCGGATCATCTTCTCCACCCGTTCGATTCCCGCAGTCCGCGTCGCGACGACCGGTTTGCCGAAAGCGAAATAGTCATAGATCTTGATCGGGTCGTTGCCTTTCGTATGATCATTAATTAAAAATGGCAGGATGCAGACATCAAATCGTTCAAGATAGACCGGCAGCTCCAGGTACGGCACCGGCGGAATACAATGGACATTAGGCCGTGCGAAGATCTCACGGGCCCGATGGTTCTCCGGACGAAACATCAGAGGGCCGATGAAAACAAACAACCAGTCGACCAGCCGCTGGGTCAAGGCATCCAGAATGTCGAGATCAATCCGTTGCTCATTAATCCAGCCCATGTATCCCACCACTGGCCGCTGAGTCTTTGGCCAGTCCAGAGGCCGCCGGGGTTCGGTTCCTTGAGGGAGTTGGTCAATGACAGGGAAATTAGTCGCATTCGTCAGAACATGGCTGTTCGGATTCAGAACGAGGGCCCGGGCGGCGAGCGATTCGTTCACCGCAAGCACCAGATCCGCCCTCTGGATATATTTCTCGCAGAGCCGGTTAACCTCCGCCCTCTTGCCGGCTTCTCTAAAGAACTCTACAAAGTCGTCCGACCAGTCGAAGACAACGGCAGAAGCGTCTTTTATGATACGATTAATGATTGGTTCCATCTCGCTGTCAATGTTTCCCACCACCGCCACGTAATTATCCGCGCCGATCGATCGCCGCATCCGGGCTGAAATCTCAACGACGTCGAGCCTGGAAAAGATCCGTGACGATCGGGAGAATGGGATCCAATGGATCGGGGTCACGACCCGAAGTTTCTCTCCGATTCGTTGTGTTGCAACGGCCTCCCAGGTCAGCGGAACAAGACCGAACCGGGACCGCCCCCGGCCTAAGAGGAGACTCGTGAACCACACCCCGGCGTTCATGACGATGACCCGATCGATTTCCGGTCGGAGCGACAGGTGATACATCATGCTCTGTTGCCGCTTCCACAGGACACTCCAGGGCTCTTCGCCGAATCCGACCACCGTCAACCCCGGCCTCCGGTGGTCACCCTGGCCTTTTGAATGACTTAGGGAATCCATCCTCTTCACGGGTGATTTGTTCGGAACTACCGTTTGGATATCCGGGAGGGGTGACATCGTTTATGGCTCCGATCAACCCGCATACCGACGGGCCTCACCCTGTTCCGTCTGAAATTGGTTTAACCTTTTGGGGTCTGGCTTCGACAACCAGTTTCGACGTTGGGGGCGCCCGAAACGGAGTAACTCAGGCACGCTTACAAAACGGAAACGACCGCCGAAGCGTTCCAGAAGCATTTCTACCGCCTGAAGCGTCGGTTCGCGGGTGATGAATTTTTGGTCGCTGAATGCATGCAATGCGTCATGAAGTAGGATAATGTTGCCGGGCCGCATCTGGTCTGCCAGCCGCTGGACGATCAAGTCGGCATCGTGACCGAGCCAATCTTCCGCCGACACGCTCCAAGCGATCACCCGATTGCCCAACCACAGCGCATCGAGTCGCGACGACAGGCTCTGATGGCCGTAGGGAGGCCGGAATAACTTCTGGCCGTACGGAGCCAGCGCGCGCGCGCAGGCGCGGATTTGCTCCCGTCGTTCACGACCGCTCAGAAGAGGAAACGAGGCGTGGTCCCAGGAATGGTTGCCGATCACATGTCCGGCCTCCGCCACGCGCTTCACGAGATTGGGATATTTTTTGGCTCTTTCACCCACCATAAAAAAAGTGGCCCGAGCCCCGTGCCGTTTCAGGATATCGAGCAGCCGCGGCGTAAACTCCGGATGCGGTCCATCATCAAAGGTCAGGGCCACTACCGGCTCCTGACTCTCCACATGGGTGATGGTTCCCATCACACGGCAGACCACGGTCTCGAAGGGTCGGCGCAGAATCCAAGCGCCTCTGCCGTTTCCAATGAAGGGGATGCGAAGGGTCTCGTAGATCTGACCAAGAAACCAACAGGTCTCAAGCCAGTAAAAAAGCGCCTTCTTATATTGTCCAGTCGCGATGGCCACCACACCCCACCCCACCCGGGGCAGGAGCATTCTGACAAGGTAGCGCGGCACGCCCAGATAACGGACCGCGTCTTCAGGAAAATCGTCTCGGCGGCCGATGGACCGGCCGATATTGAAATAAGAGACCGTAAAGTAATGCCGCGTCATTTTATCCCGGTCGACAATATGATAAATAACCGCATCGGGAATGTAGATGAACTTCTCTCCTGCACGCAGCAACCGGCCGAAGAAATCGGAGTCCTCTCCAAAGAAGGCCTTCTTTCCGCTTTTGCCCAGGTCCGTCCGAAAAAGACCGCAGCGTTCGAACACCTTCCGCCGGAACCACATGTTGCCTCCGATCGGAAAATACATGCCCTCTCGGTATTCAATCGGACTGTCCCCCAGATCATGGCCGGCCACCACCCCGCTCTTGAGCATATGAAACATTCCGGTCCCGACAAACCACCACGGGGGGGTAAAGCGCCATTCCGGAAGAACACGCCCCCCGAACCCAGAGTAGTCAGGATAGGCGACCGAGGCAAGAGCCATGGCGGATAACCATCCCGGATCCACGACGACATCGTCATCCGTAAAAGCGATGATCTCTCCATGGGCTTCCTGGATTCCTCTGTTTCGTGCCCAAGACAACCCCTGCCGCGTCTCAAAAATATACCGAATCAGGCCGGGATGGGCAGTCATCGCGGCCTCGGTCACCTTCCGGGTTTCATCGTTGGAATTATTATCCACGACCAAGATTTCGTACGACAGTCCGGCCGCGGTCTCGAGTTTGGCCAATGCGTCGAGAGTCGTTGCAAGTTGCGGGGCGCGGTTGTACGTGCAAAGCACGATGCTGATGTCGGTTTTCGTCTTCATCTAAGCCACCGCGCGGGAAACAAAACCCATGACCGTCCGATATTTTCCCTGAACGAATTGCGGCAGGCGGTCGCCGATCCGTATTAAAACATCCACGTCACCGGACGAAACTGCCCGGAACAACACCACCATGACCAGATAGATCACAGCCCCGATCGCCACAAGCGCCAGCAACCCGCCGGTCCCGGGGAAAAATCCCTTCAGCAGCCAGACAACGGCCCCCATCATCAGGGCACTGGCCGCGGCTCGCAGAAAAGCCGCGATGGGGAAAGAGAATCGGAAAAAATAATAGATGATAAACGGCCCTGTGAAAACCCCCAGCAGTTGCGTGGTACTGTTCGCGATCACGGCCCCCATCACGCCGTGGTTCGGAATCAAAAGCAGATCGAGTGTGATGTTCAGAACGGTCCAAATCAATGCGGTGTAGATCTTGATATGCACCAGGTTGGCGCTGTACATCACACTGGCAAGCCCGGCCCCGATCCGTGCGCCCGCGGAGGACAGAAACAGAATCGCCATGGCTGAGGCGGCCGGCAGATATTGCGCGCCGTACATCATGAGAACGATCCGGTCGGCGAGCACCGCGCCGCCGATCGCCAGCGGCAGCGAGACCAGTGAAAGATACTGGATGGACTTTTGATAGATCCTCCCCATCCCGTCGTGGTCTTTGGTGCCAAATGCCTGGGAATGGATCGGGATCAATACATTGCTGATCGAACTGGCGAAAAACGAAACGGCCGTGGTCGTAAAACCGAACGCGAGCGAATAAAAACCGACCTCCTGCAACGACCGGAACTTGCCCAGAAAAAACACCTCGGAGCGCTGCCAGACAATGGCATCGAGGAAATTCATCGCTGTCACACCCAAGTTGAACTTCGTGATCTCGGATCGCACCTTCGGGGCCAGTCGCGCCGACCGGTCCAGCAGGCCTTCGCGCCGGGCGGCCCAGTAATTGGCGAAAAACCCGATCGTGGATGTGAACGTGACCACAAGCAACAGCCCGATCACGCCGTAGCCGGCCAGCAGGACCGCCAGCGACAGGCCGAATTCTAGCGGCGTCATGACTAGATTGATCCACATCGAGTATTGATACTTTTGAATGCCGGTCAGGCTTGCACCGAAGATCTGTCCAACCGCCGAAGGCAGGATTGAGATCGCGGCCCAGATGAAATACCGCTGTGCATCGGGCAGATTGAAAAAGCACGCAATCGGCCCGGAGAAAATAATCAGCACGGCCGTCACCGCCAAGGCGGCGATGATCCGGATGTTGAGCATGAAGTTGATCACCCCGGAGATGGAACGCCGGTCGTTCTGTCCTTCATACTCGGCCACGTGCTTCTTCAGACTCATCACGATACCGAGGTTGACGAACAACAAAGCGATGCTCACGGTCCAGGTCACCAGGGAAAACGCACCCAGATTCTGGGGACCCAGAAGCCGGGCAATGATGACCGAGAGCACCACGCCGTTCAGAAGGGTCAACAGGTTGTTGACGAAACTGAACAGGATATTTTTGATCGCGGTTAGGGATCGCATCGTTCTCGGCTCAGCGCGGGCTGATCAAACCCTCCATTGCCGTACGCGGTAGACGCAGTCCTTGCAGACCGGGTGCGGATCATCCGAAACCAGTCGTCGTCGGAAGTCCTTGTAGAGCGGTCCGTTCCAGATTTCATCATACGATTTCTCAAAGAAATTTCCGAAATTCACCAGACGGGGATCCGTTCCCTGAATCGGACAGGGGATGGCGTAACCATCCGCCGTGACATAAATATCGACCCACGGCACATGACAGACGGTATGATCGGACCCCTCCCATTCGAAGAACGGCCGGATCAATTGGACGCCAAGCTCGGCCGCCTTTTCGTTCGCCGTTCTCCGGATCTCGGCCATCTCGTCCTTGGGCACGTTGTCGAACAGGTTTTGTTTTCCGTAAATTTCGTCCTTGATATTGATCCCGTTGACCTTGACCAGCGTAGTCTCATCTTTCCCCCAGAAATGCATGTACTGGGGCTGGACCGCCGTCACGCCCAGCTCTTTCGCCAGTTCGATTAACTTGAGAAATTCCCGGATGTTGTCCTTCATGCAGACCATCGAGAAATAGATCCACGGCGTCTTGGAATTCATCTCTTTCTTGAGCTCGAGGATGCGCTTGATGTTCCGGATCAGCCGGTCGAAGTTCCCGCGCACCCGGATCTTCTCATAGGTCTCCTTCGTCGCGCCGTCCACCGAGATGGCCAGGACCTGCAGCCCGTTGGCGATCAGCTTTCTTGCATTCGGTTCGTCGATCGGGATCCCGTTGCTGCTCATGATCGTTTTGAGATTTCGTTCCTTCGAGGCATACTCGATCATACGGTAGATATCCTTGTTGAGCAGCGGCTCGCCCATCCCATGCATGATCACGCGGTTCAAGTCCGGCATCTGATCGATGATATGCCGGAAACCTTCGTAGGTCAGGTCGGGACACATCCGGTCCCAATAGGTCACGTCGCAATGGACGCATTTGAGATTACAGCGCACCGTCGGCTCGATATGCACCACGCGGGGCTTGACAAAAACATGGGTCAGGTTGGTGTTCTGGGCCAGTTCCTCGCCGATCCTGCGGGCGGCATGCTGCGCGTAACCTCGCAGACCCATTTTCGCCAAGACTCGCGGCGCGTTGATAATTCTCTTCGTCCAAACTGCGGCACTCATAACAACCTCCGTTTTCTTTCTCAAGTCTTTCTGTTTCCGTCCCTGCGAATTTACTACCTCGATGGGGGAATGGCCTGATCCGCCAGCGGCTTGACCGGCGGCGGAATCGTAACGGTCACGTCCCCTTTCACTCTCGTCTGGCAAGCCAGCCGGTAATCTCCATCCAATTGCTCCCGATCCAGAACTTCCTTTTCATCCACATCCATCTCCGAAAGCGCCGGGGCTCCACCGGAGCCGATCCGGACACGGCAGGTGCTGCAGGAAGCGACGCCGCCGCATTCGTGATTTAATTCCACGCCGAGCCGCCCGGCCGCCTCAAGTACGGTTTCGCCTTCCGATATCTCGCCACTTTTATTCTCGGGGAAAAACGTGATTTTGAACGTGCCAGCCATCTTCAACTTCCTTTCCGATTCTATTCGCATCCTCGTTTATGAATCTTTTATTATATACCGCCTCCGACCGCATACGCCACTGATTCTGCGTCTTTCCACGATCGAAAATGGGGAAAGACGTTCTCCGTTCCATTTCCCGGACGAAAGCATCCTACACCCTTCAACTCACGACCTTGGGCTTAAGAAACATCTCCAGCGCCGTTTTCCATGGGCGCATGGTAAATCCGGCCTTATTGAGTTCCGTATTTTTTAACACCGAATAGGCCGGGCGTCGGGCCGGACGATGCAGTTCGTCAAACGTGATCGGCTCTATTTCTTTTTGAAGCCCTACAATTTTCAGGATCTCACGCCCATACTCAACCCAATTGCATTCTCCCTCGCCTGAAACATGAACTATTTTATTCGAGAGACCTGTCCCAACTAAATGCCGAATCGCCTGTGCCAGATCCAGGGCACGGGTCGGGCTTCCCACCTTGTCTTTCACAAGACGGAGCACAGGTTGCGTCCTGGCCCATTCCTGAACACTGGCCACAAAGTTTTTCCGGCCCTCGCCATAAACCCAGGAGGTGCGGACGATCAACCAGCGACCCGCCCCCTCTTGCGCGACCTTCTCTCCGGCCAGCTTGGATTGTCCGTAGACGTTGATGGGATTCGTAGTGTCTGTTTCAAGATACGGCGTACCCCGGGTGCCGTCAAACACATAATCGGTGGAGATGTAAACCATGAGCGCGCCGGATCGCTTCGCCCCCTCCGCGACATGACGAGTGCCCTGCTCATTCACGAGGAAGGCCCGATCCGGCTCAAGCTCGCAGGCATCCACATCCGTCAGAGCCGCGGCATGAATCACCACGTCCGGCTTGAATTGAAGGATGGTCTGAGCAATGGCCGGCCGGGTGATGTCGTCCGTCTCACGGCTTCCGAGATGGAGATCACTGTCCCGGCAGACCTCGGCGACGGCCCGACCGAGCTGCCCGTTCCCCCCTGTAACAAAAATTCTCATCCGTTTTCCCGTTTCGCATACATCCGGTCGTAGTATTTCTGAAACTCACCCGACTTAATCTTCTGCCACCAGGGCGCGTGTTCCTGATACCACCGGATGGTCTCTAGCAAATCGTCTTCAAAGACATGCCGGGCTTTGAAGCCCAATGCAGCGACTTTTCCACAATCGAGTGCATACCGACGATCGTGGCCGGAGCGGTCCTTGACATATTGAATCAGTCCGACCGGCTTGCCCAATTCGTTTAAGATAAACCGGGTCAGCCCGATGTTCGTTCTTTCGCTCCCCCCTCCGATGTTATAAACCTCGCCCGGCCGGCCCCGGTGAAGAACGAGATCAATCGCGGCGCAGTTGTCGATTACGTAAATCCAGTCCCGGATATTCTGTCCGTCTCCATAAAGAGGCAGCGGCTTGTCCTCAAGGGCATTGGTGATGAACAACGGAATCACCTTCTCCGGATACTGGTACGGCCCGAAATTGTTCGAGCTGCGGGTGATGATCGCAGGAAACCCATAGGTCCGGACGTAGGACTGGACCAGCAGATCACCGGCCGCCTTCGATGCCGCATAGGGACTGTTCGGATGGAGGGGCGACGCCTCCGTAAAGGCCCCGCGGTCTATGCTTCCATACACCTCATCCGTGCTGATCTGAATGTACCGTTCATGGTTGTTTCGTTTGGCCGCTTCCAAAAGCACATAGGTTCCGAAGACATCCGTCTGGATAAAACCGCCCGGCTCCAGGATCGAACGATCTACGTGCGTCTCGGCCGCAAAATTAAGGATCAGATCAGCCGCCTTGGCCAGAGGCTCCACCGCAGCCGGATCGCAAATATCGCCCTGAACGAACCGGTAGTTTGGATGGCTTTCGATATCCCGCAGGTTGTCGGGGTTCCCAGCATAGGTGAGCTTGTCCAGATTGATGATCTGATAATCCGGGTGCTCTCGGATCATATACCGGATGAAGTTGCTGCCGATAAAGCCGGCGCCGCCGGTGACGAGTAATTTCATAACCTCTCCTTAAAAATAAAACCGGTATCGGATTCTTTCAGGCGCGGATGGGCCGCGTCCTTTGCTGAGATGATCGGGTTTCGGATCGGCCAAGTGATCGCGATGTCCGGATCGTTCCAAACGATCCCGGCGTCCTGTTTCGCGGAGTATTCTTCGGTCACTTTGTAAAACAGGTCCGCCGTTTCGCTGAGGACGCAGAAACCGTGAGCAAAACCGGGCGGCACATAGAGCATCAGTCGATTGTCGGCCGAAAGCACCGCACTCACCCACCGGCCGTAGGTCGGAGATCCGCGTCGGACGTCGACCGCGACATCAAAAACTTCCCCGCCCACGGCCCGGACAAGTTTTCCCTGGGCCATGGGATCCTTTTGGTAATGCAGCCCTCTCAAAACAGCATGGGTCGATCGGGAGTAATTGTCCTGGACAAATCGCTCTTTTATACCGAATGCAGCGAATTCGGAAAACTTATAGACCTCCACGAAAAATCCGCGTTCATCTTGATGAACTTTAGGCTCAATCAAGATCACTGCCGGAATTAAAAGCCGCTCAAATTGAAAAGGCATACGCCTCCTTATAGGTTGTTGGCCCCTGTCTTGGCCACCAGTTGATTCGCCAGGAGAAGCGATTCAAAGGTTCCCGCATCGGTCCACCAACCTTCCAGTCCTTCCCAGGTCATCTCCCCGCGTTTGATATAGGCATTGTTCACGTCCGTGATCTCAAGCTCTCCACGCCCGGAAGGTTTTAGCGTCCTAATGATATCAAACACCGTGCTATCGTACATGTAAATCCCCGTCACGGCATATGGGGACTTGGGCCGTTTGGGTTTTTCCTGAATTTTCACGATCCTTTTTCCCTTGAATATCGGCACACCGAACCGTTCCGGGTCGGGCACCTCCTTGACCATGATCTTGGCTCCTCGGGGCTGCGTCTCGAAATCCTTCACGGCTTTGATGATATTCTTCTCGATGATGTTATCACCCAGGATGACGCAGAGTTTGTCGTTATCGCATAAAAATTCGGCCAGGCTCAATGCCTCAGCGATCCCCCCTTCCCCGTGCTGATAGGTATAGTTCAGATGTTTCAGACCGAATTCCTTCCCATTTCCCAGGAGCTTCAGAAAATCACCGGCGCTGTTTCCCCCCGTCACGATCAATATGTCCCGAATGCCGGCTTTGATTAAAGCTTCAAGCGGATAATAGATCATCGGCTTATTATAAATCGGCAGAAGATGCTTGTTCGTTACTTTTGTTAACGGCGACAAACGGCTCCCCAGCCCCCCCGCTAGAATCACTCCTTTCATATACATCTCCCCATCATCTAATGAACCCTCGACTTGATGCTACTGGTCGATTCTATAGATCACAAACGGCGTCGGTATTTTCGCACTTTCATAGACGCGGTGCCAGCCCTCCATCGTCTTCTTTTCGACCAATCCATCACGATCGGTATACTCAAAGTACTCCTTTAGTATCGGAGGGCTTGCGTAGTCTTCTTTGTGCAGCACGATCAGGCTGATTTTTCTTTTTTTGAGAAGGCCTCTGAATTCCGAAACATCCATTTCCGGAAGAGGGTCGTGCCGTGAAATCATCGCAACCTTGCCTTTAAAATCGGCGTGCCACAACGCTCCCCAGTAATGGACAGTCGGACGGAAAATAACGACGTCGTCTTCCTTCACGTTGTCTCTAAACCAATCCATCAGTTCATGTTCATCGTCCGGAAGATCGACCGAATGAATCAGCGGTGTTACATTTTTGGTCGCGGCCGCGTACGCGGCGACCGGCATTAAAAATAATGTTAATGCCATCGGGACAACCCGAGACACCCTGAAACGTAAATACCCGGATGGGACGCGGCGATCGATCTCTTTAAGGAATTCACTACCCCCGAATGCGCCGTAGGCCACGATGAGGGGCAGCAACGGCGTCAGATACCTCATCCCGGCATAGACCTTGAAAAACCACGAAAACGGAATAAAAAATATCGTGATGCCCGTCAGGGTGTAAACGACCCTCCTCTTATCCGGATCCCTCACGATCCCAAATGTGAAAAGAACCGCCAGGAGGAGACTGACGAATTGACTCCACAAAGGAGATCGTATCATGAATAGGTTCAGACTGTTTAACAGCAATCCGGCTTCGCCGATCAGACCGTTTATGGCCCTTCGTGCGATTTCAGAGTACGAATGGGTTTGAATATAAGAAAGCAGGGTCGGCATTTTTGTCGTCGAGAACGTGTGTTGATGCCAATTCAAGGTAAGTGCATATTTGTCTGAGAGCTCCCGAAGGCTGTTGATCCAGAAAATATTGGAGTTGTAATCATCATAAAGAAGGGCGTGGTAAACCACGATGTTCCGAATGAACAGCGGAGAAACCAACGCCAGGAATCCAAGAAAGAAATACCAGAAATATTTATTCTTCAGGATTTGGAATCGAAAGACAAACAGGCCGGATAGAAAAAAAACGGGGATCAGGAGAATTTCGGGTCCTTTGGTCATATAGGCAAGTCCGGACGACACCCCGGCCCATATCCAATACCGGTTATCACTCAGCCCCCTGATCATGAAGTACCATGCCGACAAAAAGAAAATCATCAGGAGGGTCTCGCAATCAACATGGGTGGATCGCTCCAAGTATGCGGCGTTAAAAACCATTAAGACCGAACCGAACTTGGCCGCCGCATCTCCGAACAGATCACGGATGACGAAGAACGAAATCAAAACGACGACCCATCCGACAATCAGTGTTGCCAATTTTGCCTCTGGAAAAAAGGAGAGGTCCCTCGATGCGAAAGGGGATAGAAATAATAAATAGAGAGGATGTTGCAGGGCAATCTTATATTCACCGGTCAAACAGAGCTTGATAAAGTTTAAAGCCCCGCCGTGCTCTTTAATGAACAGGGCGCCTTCCAAGTAAGACCCCGTATCATCAAATGAAGGATCAACCTCCTCATTCATTTTATAAGATCCGATCAATAAGAAGGTGACGCTTAACAAAACCACGAAGACGATGGTGTGCAAACGATCCGATGGCATCATCATTTGACCCCGGTTTGCTCATTCGGAAACAGCCTTGAACTCACCAGCCCCATCTTCGCCAGACGAAATTGGAGACCTGTCTTTAGACAACCCAGACCGTACTGGATGCTGCGGCTCAAGTTGATGGATGAGGCCTCCGGAAAATATTTCGTTGGACAGCTCACTTCGGCGATGGTATGGCCGAACCACAGGATCTGAGCCAGCATCTGGTTATCAAACACAAAATCATCCGAATTGTAATCGATCGGCAGCTGTTTCAGAAGCGGGCGCGAAAAAGCCCTGTATCCTGTGTGATATTCGGAAAGCTTGGCCCCCGTTAGAATATTTTCGACTAAAGTCAGGAAGCGGTTGGGAATGTACTTCCAGAGTGGCATGCCCCCTTTCAGCGCATATCCCCCTAAAATTCTCGATCCCAAGACGCAAGGATAAAGACCATTTCCAATCATCGACACCATGGCCGGAATCAGCCTGGGTGTATATTGATAATCCGGATGGACCATGACGATAATGTCACCCTGTTCCTCTAAAGCAAGCTTGTAGCATGTTTTCTGATTTCCGCCGTAGCCTTTGTTGGTGGTATGGGTAATGACTCTTACATTCTTGAGACTCTTTGCAATCTCCGTGGTCTTGTCCTGACTGCCGTCGTCGACAAGGATCACAAGATCGACGAGGTTCTCCTCCATCACCTCCTCATACGTCTTGCGCAACGTCTTTTCCGCATTGTACGCCGGCATCACCACAATTACTTTTTTTTCCTTAAACATGTCCCTCCCCGATCGGTTGCGGTGTTTCAGACACGTTGGACATGGGTCCCTCCTAAAAGTTCGGCGTAGACCTCCACCGACTCACGGGCCATTCGCTCGAGACTCAGTTCTTCCAAAGCTTTCTTCCGATTGGCGTGTCCATAGCGCTCTCGCAATCGGGGGTCTGCTAAAAGATCGGATAGGGCGTCGGCCAGAGATTGCGGATCACCCGGCGGAACCACGAGGCCGTTTGTTCCGTGAATCACCACCTCCGGCGACCCTCCGCCCGATGTGGTGACGATCGGCAGCCCCGCCGCCATCCCTTCGAGAAGCACATTGGCCAGATTTTCATACAGCGACGGGACCACGAGGACATCCCCCAACCCGTAAATCCGGGCGACATCGTGATGCTTGATGTTGCCGATGAAGCGGAACGATTCCCGAATCCCGTTCCGGTCGGCGATCTGCTCCATATACGCCTGCATCGAACCGCCCCCGGGCGCCGACTCGGAGTCCGCCCCGGCAAAAACGAACCTTGTATTTGGAAATCGACGGACGACCCCGACCGCGGCCTCGGCCAGAATGTGAACGCCCTTTCGGAACTCGAGCCGCCCGACATACAGCACCGTGGACGATCCTTCAACTCCGTATTCGCGTCGAAGTTCCAGATCGGCCCCGGGCTTGAACTGGTCAGCATTCACCCCGGGATAGATCACACGGCAAAGTCCATGGACGCCGACACGCCGACCCATCAGGTTCATAATATCTCGGCTTGGGAAGATAAACGCGCGGCACCGGCGCACGGGCGTATTCTCGACCCACCAGTCAATCGCACGGTTAATCCGCATCCGGGGGCCGTTCCGGCAGGCCGGGCCGCAATTCAATTCGTCCACCAGCCATCGCGGCATCGAGAACCGAACGACATACGGCGTCCGCCCCAGAAAGCTGTACGCCAGCCCCTCGCCGCGGTAATCCGGAAACTGGATTACCTCGATCCCCTGCTCGTGAATCAACCGACCAAGAAGCCGATTCACCCGAATACTGTAGAAAATATTATTGACGGAGCGTCCAAGTCCGGCCAGATCATAACGCGGCCTCGGCACGCGATAAACTGTCACCGGGCCGTCGGCATGAGGCCCGATGGTTTTCCCATGCGAAGTGCTGGAGACGACTGTAACCCGGTGACCGAGCACCGACAGGGCGTGGGCCAGCTTATAGACGTAGCTCCCCAGCCCGCCGAAATCCGTTTCCGGGGGATATTCGGCCGAAATTAATGCGATTTTCATATCATGCTTACCGTATATCTTTCTAAACGTGGAGCTGGATAGACGCACCGACTTACTATTTATTTGAGTAGGTGCCACCAAACCAAGTAAGGGAAGGCTGACGATCGCAACTGGTAACGGATGACGAACTGCAGAGAGCTTGATTTTGAAATACGGTTGCGCTGTTGCCTGCCGCTTTGGCCTGAAAATGCAAGGTCACAACGGTACCGGTGCCAGTGACGCCCGACGTCTGTCCCGAAACGCCCGCGATCAACCGGTCGCTCCGCGCCGCAACGGCGTATGTCACGTTCCCGGACTTTTCGAAGAAATCTCCGGCGGTATAGCTGACATAGGTTAAAACGGCGGGGTCGAAGGTCAGATCAAACGCGGCGCCGAAGATCGAGTCCGTCACACCGTTGGCATTTACGATCAGATCGAGATTGCCGCCGCTAACGTTGCCGCTGAGACCGATCGTATTTGCACCTGGACTGGCCGAGTCGGGCGTGAAGGTTGCCGACGCAGAAGGCGTTTTGGAACCCCCGCCGCCTCCGCCGCACCCGGCCAGCCCAAGCCCCATGCCGAATATCAAGACGAGCAGCAGCGACGCCAACCGGGATATTTTGAAAGGCTCCGTCATCACAGACTCTTTCCAAAGTTGTCCATGAACAGTGAGAGATCAACCGAATCGATCGTTCCGCTGCCGTCCAGATCACAGGCGGCGCACCAGTTCGACGCGCCCACACTGGAACCCATCGCCAGACTAAAGGTCACCAGGTCATAGCCGTCCAGGCGATTAATCGACGGCGCGGTCGTGTCGGCATCCCCCGTCGCCATCCTGACCAGCACCACATAATTGGTATTATCAGGATAGGCCGGACCGGCGTAGCCCGAAGCGAGGGGACCTCCCAACGTCACGGAACCGGCATTGAAGGGACGGGAATAAAGCTTGAGCGAACCGCTGCCGCCGTTCACGCTCACGCCGATATTGCGGCCGGTATCGGTCCATTGCTGCGCCGGTCCGAGCCAGTCCGGCACCTGGGTCGCGTTCGGATCGAACGCCACGTACACCGCCGCCGGCTGTCCCAACCCCAATTGGATGTAGCTGTCGTTTGCGTTTGCTTTGTCATCGTTCCGGGTCCTCACCCACCAGAGGCCGTCGAAACCCGCAGGGATGGTCACAACGGTGTAGGATCGATCCAGATAAAATTTCTGCGTCGACGCCACGCGGGCCAGTTGATAACCCGCGGGTGCCAGGTCGGTGATCGGCGCCGTGAAAACACCGGCGGCATTGAGCCGGCCGCCGGACGCGACCTTGCCGGACAGCGCGGGCGTCGGCGTCGTGGCGCTGATGATGCGCGCTTTCAACTGGGAATAGGTGAGGGAGGGATCAAACGCGGCCAGGAGCGCCGCGACCCCGGTGACAAACGGCGCGGAAAAGGACGTTCCATCAGCTGAAGCATAGATTGGATTATAGAAGGTGCGAATGGTGCTCAGTATGCCGACGCCGGGAGCCGCGAGTTGAATTCCGATTTGACCATAGCTGGAACTGAAACTGGAACCGTTGGTGGAAATTTTTGCCAACGCGTTCGACGTATCGATGGCTCCGACGAACAAAACGTTGTCATAGACGCGGTGGAAATCGTTGAGGGTGGGATCGGCAACGGCCGCATCCACGTCCGTGCCGGTATTGCCGGCCGTGGAGATCAAGAGGATACCGGCATCCCGGACCGCATCGATCCCGTCCTGAAGCGACTGGCTCCAGCTCGAAACCCCGAAGCTAAAATTGGCCACCTTGATATTGACGCCCAGCTTGCGCTTTGCGATCAGATAGTCTATGCCCGCGAGCACAAGATCGAGCGAGCTCTGGCGATCGGGTTCATACCGTATCTTGATTGCCATGAGCTTCACCCGCCAGTTGACTCCCGCGATGCCCATATTATTATTTCCCACCGCGCCGATAATTCCGGCCAGGCGCGTCCCGTGACCGTCTATTGGACCACCGACATCGGACGAGGTGTCATCATCCATCGGATCACCCGCCGAACAGGGCAGCGTGCTGCAGAAGTTGGACGGCGTAGCGTTATAACCATGAATGTCGTCGATATAGCCGTCGCCGTCGTCATCGATCCCGTTGCCGGGGATCTCGGTCGGATTGGTCCAGACATTGTTGATCAGATCGGGATGGGTGTAATCGATCCCGGTATCCAGCACGGCCACGACGACCTTGCCGTCGCCCGTTGTAACCGTCCAAGCCTCCGGCGCTCCGACGTTTACAAATCCCCAGTTATTCGGATCCGAGTATAAGGTGTCATTCGGTGTGCATGGCGCGGTGCAGGCCGAATCGAATTGGACCGTATAGTTCGGCTCGGCATACTGAACGGCGGATTCGCCCTTGAGAATCTCGATCGCGGCCTCGACGTTCAGGACGGACGGCAGACGGACATGGTAAAGATTTGAGACATGCCGATAACTTTTGAGGATCGTCATCCCGCGGCGCGACAACACGGCCCGGACCTCGGCGGGGCTGATGCCGGCATGGAATCGGACGAGAAGCTCGCCTCCCGCACGGGCAGCCTGGATGGATCGCAAAATCGGGGCTGCGCTTATCACCGGACCGTCCCCGGACGGCATGA
>JACQFA010000098.1 GCA_016200255.1 Nitrospirota bacterium
ACCGGAATTGGGTATAGCCTTTAAGCTGTTGATGGCCAGAGACAGTTGTGCGCTGTACTGACCGAAGGTGCCGTCAATGGCCGAGTTCTTGGCATCTGTAATGATGGTCCCGAACTGGACCGTGGCCACGGCCCCCAGGATTCCGAGGATCACGATGATCAGCACCAGCTCGATCAGCGTGAAGCCTTTTTCGTTCTTTAGGATCTTCATGGTTTCTCTCCTCCTTGTTGGTTATGGTTTATTGTTTTCCGACGCTTCATTACCACTTCTCGTACCCTTTGGTCGTCGAATAGAGCCGCCCGATGTTTGGATCATAACCGTATCGGTTTCCGAATGGATCGACCGGATAGCCCGTATTATCCAACGCATTCGCCTTTAGATATTGATCGCTAAAGACCGTTCCTTCCTGGATCGGGAAAATATACTTCTCACGGATCAGATCCCGAAGATCGGCCGGGATTTTCTGTCTTGTAAGCACGTACAATTGAATCGCCTTTCGGATATTCCCGAGTGAGATCTGCAATGCCACTTCGCGCGCCTCCTGCGCCATCCGCTGGTACTTCGGGAGAAGCACCCCCATGAAGATCGAGATCAGGACCACAACGATCAGTGTATCGACAATCCCAAGGCCCTGTTCCCCTTTGAGCCGCATCTATGCCTTTTAGACCAAACGCAATATCCCTCGTCGTATTATAAGCAAAGCCCATGCCATTAAATTAAATTTAACACTGTGTATAATTTCAATATGTTATATAACACCGCCCGCCATAACATTGTCAACGTTGAGTACGTTTGTACACAAACGTCACCGCCAGTGCACATAAATCATTTGTACGGTTGTCTCAGAATCTTCTTTGAAATATCGTAGTGCGGTTTACTTTGAGGAGCAGCGTCCGGGTGCTTAACCATCTGTCCATGAGATCCGGGATGGCTCAATCTGACCTCATGTTTTTTGATCGCAACAGAACTGACAATCAAGACCTGTTTTTTTTTATTTGAACAGTCCAGAATCCATAAGGGTCTATGAAAACGATTGGATTGTCACCCGCATATCTATAAAGATTAATACCTCCCTTGAATCCAATCGGATCTTCGCTAACAAATCTCTGAAAGCTTGGTGAATAGTACCTCGCCCGGTAGTTATACAACCCTGTTCCATCATTCTCTCTCCCCGTATACTGGAAGGAATTAGAATTAGCCGTGCCGGTTGTGGTGGTTTTTCCAAACGGCTCGTAGGTGTATTCGGTCTGGACGGTTCCGGCGGTATCGGTCAGGGCCACGGTGGAACCCAATGGATCGGTGAGTAATGTCTTGGTTCCGGATGAATCCGTGCGATTGAAAAATTGATCAATTCCAAGACCGGTTAATAGATTTGCTGTCGGCGTTGTTCCGGAGAGTTCCTGCACGGGATTCCGGCCATCGTAGAGGAAGTTGGTTGAAC
This sequence comes from Nitrospirota bacterium, assembly GCA_016200255.1. GTDB lineage: Bacteria > Nitrospirota > Nitrospiria > JACQBZ01 > JACQBZ01 > JACQFA01. The sequence continues at coordinate 1,442 of JACQFA010000098.1, forward strand.
TACCAATGGTCTTGCTCGTCCGCCTGCCCAACGCATCATACACAAAACTTGCACCCGTCATCGAGGCCAGGCGATTGCGTACGTCCCAGGTATAAGTCTTGGTTCCATCGTTCATCATATTTCCGTTGGCATCATAGGTCAGCGTTGTTCCGCCCGAGGTCTTAAGCACAATCGGGTTCTCCAAGAAGGGAAAATCAAGCGAAGCGCTTCAAATAATCTTCGACCGCCTTAATGTAAAGCGGGTATTGTTGCTGGGAATTGACCACCGCCTTGAGAACAATGGAATCATCAATTTCATCGTACTCATGAACCAGTCGGTTCCGCAAACCCGCTGAGGGAGCAAGCTGCCGGGCCAAGCTCATCGGAAGAACCTCCGTTTCGACCAATTTAATAAAACTCTGGTAGTAATCATCGGGAGCGGCTTGGCCGAGCTGGGTGATGATGTGGATATTGATGTCAATCGCGGCCTCAATCAGTTCCTGCAAGAGCCTTTCGGTTCCTTTCCTTCGGAAAAGGTCCTTCCGATACGGTTCGACTTTCAGCTTTGCCACCGGTTCAAGAGCCTTTAGGTTTTGAACAATGACAGCCAGTTTTCTTCTCAAGACATCGGGTTGGATGGGGGTCACCGGACGCCCCTTGTTTGAAGAAACTGATTCACGACTTGCTTATGGGCCTCACGTAGTTTGCGTGTATCCGCATACCGACGGACGGCGAGGGATACAAACCGGGCATAGGTTCCTGAATCCCGTTCATGGAGTACCGTTCCTTGCCGAACGACTTCCCGGGCCAGCAGGGGATTGGCCCGTCGTAGATCCACGACATCAATGTTATTGATGTGTAAAAGCCGAATAAGCTCCGAGGTGATCTGCACGGTATCCAAAGGCTCATCGGCCAAAATCGCCAGATCAAGATCACTGCTGCGGTGCACCTTTCCAGAAACCACCGAGCCGAATATAACAACAAGTTGCACGGCTGGCTGCTGAAAGAAGGGGCGAAGTTTCTGTGCCAGGCCAGAAATTACGTCGCGCGTGTTCATGGGTTTCACCTTTCGGCATCATTATGGATCAATTCCAATATCCGGTCAATATCCGTGATCAAGCCTTTTCAAATCAGGCCGTACTTTCGCATTTTATTATATAGATGCTTCCGACTGATGCCGAGGCGTTTGGCGGCCGCGCCCCGATGGTCATCTTCTTCAACCAGGGCCTGCTCGATTAATTTTTTCTCGACATCCGAGCTGACCCGCTCCAGTTGATCGCGGAGCCGCCCGGCCCCTATCGGTTCCGGAACCGTCCCGCCGGAGGATTGAACCGCATCCCGAAGATCATCGAGATCCAGCACCTCCCCGTCCGCCAGAACAACGGCGCGCTGGATCACATTTTCAAGCTCCCGGACGTTGCCCGGCCATTGCTGGCGAACCAGCCAGGCCTGTGCCTGATCGCCGAGCGTCATCAACCGGCGGTTGAATTTTTCGGCGTAGAGATTGAGGAAGGCATGAGACAGGACCGGAATATCTTCCAGGCGTTCCCGAAGGGGCGGGAGATGGATATTCACGACGTTCAGACGGAAAAACAGGTCTTCGCGAAATCGTCCGGTCTTCACGGCCTCGCCCAGGTCTCTGTTCGTCGCGGTAACGATCCGGATATCCACCGGAATCGGTTTGATCCCGCCGATGCGCTCGATCTCCCGCTCCTGAAGCACACGCAGTATTTTTGACTGCATGCCCATCGGCATCTCGCCGATCTCATCCAGGAAAAGGGTTCCCTCATGGGCCAGCTCGAATTTGCCGAGCTTCTGCTGATGCGCACCCGTAAACGCCCCTTTCTCGTGACCGAACAGTTCGGCCTCCAGCAGACTTTCCGGTATGCTGGCGCAGTCGACGGCGAGAAACGGCCGATCCCGGCGCGGGCTCTGCCGATGAATGGCGCGGGCCGCCAGCTCCTTTCCCGTGCCGCTTTCCCCCGTGATCAGCACGGTCACGTCGCTGTCGGCCACCTTGCGCACCCGGTCAAACACCTTTCGCATCGCCGGACCGTCGCCCAGCATGGCCGGCGGGACTTCATCCAGACGATCCCGAAGGTTTTTAACCTCCGCTTGCAGCCGGCAGCGTTCCATGGCCCGCTTGATCACGATCCGCATCTCGTCCAGATCGAACGGTTTTGTAAAATAGTCGTAGGCCCCCTTTTGCAAGGTCTCGAGTGCCACCTTCTTTGAGTCGAACGCCGTCATGAGAATCACCAGAAGATCCGGGTCCAGTTCCTTCATCTTTTCCATCGCCAGCAGTCCGTTGAGACGGGGCATTTTGATGTCCATCAGTACGATCTCGAATGCGCCGGATTGGAGCCTTTCAAGCGCCTCCCGTCCGTCCGAGGCGGTCTCGAAGGGATAGCCCTCCTTCTTCAAGGCCTCGGTCAGGAAAAATCGCATCCCCTCTTCGTCGTCCACGATCAGGATCTTGGGTGTGGCATTCATGATTTCACCAGCAATTCGATTGTGAAGACCGTCTCACCGTTGCCGCTTACGACCTCGATCGTCCCGCCCCGCGCCGTGACCACCTGGTGCGTAATCGCCAGACCCAGGCCGGTCCCGCCGTCCTTCGTGGTGTAAAAAGGATCGAAGATCCGCTTGTAATCCGAGGGGGGGATCGTCGAGTTCGTGTTCGCGATCTCAATCGAGATGCGACCGGATCGGGACACATCCGGACCGGCCCGCAAGACTGTTTTGACCCGAATCGTACCGGTGTCCGGGATCGCCTGTACGGCGTTCCGAAGCATGTTCAAGACGGCCTGGAGCATCGCCTCCCGGTCCAGCAGAATGTCGGCAATGGCTGCATCGTAATCTTCCGTGATGGTGATTCGCTTCTGGTTCCGCTCATAGCCGGACAGCTCGACGGCATCATGGATCAGTCCGTTCAGATCCGCCTTTTCAATCGCGCCGCCGGCCGGCCGGGCCAGATGCAGAAGCCGCTCCACCACGGTATCCAGCCGGTTGACCTCGCCCACGATCGTCTCGGCGTATTTGCGTTCCGAGGGCGACGCGGCCGATTCCTGAAGAAGCTGGGCCAGTCCCTTGACCGCCCCCAACGGATTTCGGATCTCGTGTGCGACGCCGGCCGCCAACGTCCCCAGGGCCGCCAGTCGCTCGGTCCGCTGGAGCTGCTCCTGCATCGCCAGCTTGCTGACCATCTGATTGAACTCGTCGCCCAGATAGACAAATTCCCCCGTGGTATCCAGCCGGACGTTCATCTTAAAATTCCCAGAGGTCACACCGTGAATCGCCTCCGAAAGTCGCTTGACCGGCTGAACCAGAGCGTAGGCAATGAAGAGACCGGCTGTCAGCGCGATCAGGCCGCTGACCAAAAAAACCGGGATCATCCCGGCAATGGCATTCTGAAACCCGGCGACGCCGGTGGCCGAACCGAACTTTTCGGAAGAGAGGACCGACCGGGACATCAGCGTGACCGCGATGTAGGTCGGCGCAAGCGAAAACAGGATCAGGAATAGAGGGATAAAGAAGAAGAGACTGAGCTGGACTCGCCTCTTGAATAAGAAAGCCGGAACTCTATCCACCGCCGCCTTTGAAGACATTGATCAGGTTCCACCAGGGCATGAAGATTGCCAGCGCCAGAAAGAGAACGACCCCGCCGATGACGGCCAGCAACAGCGGCTCCAGGGAGGTGGAGAGATTGCGGATCGAGTACTCCACTTCCTGATCGTAGTAATCGGACACCTTCATCAGCATCTCTTCCATCTTTCCGGTCTGCTCCCCGATCGCCACCATCTGAATCACGACAGGCGGGAAGATCCGGCTGACCTGCATCGGCTGGACGATGCCGCGGCCCTGCCGTGCGTTGTCCCGGATGTTGTCCACCACGCGCGAGATCACGGTATTCCCGACGGTCTGGGAGACGATTTCCAGCGTTTGTAGAATTGAAAGACCGCTGCGGGTCAGGGTTCCGAAAATGCGGGCGAACCGGGAAAGGGCCGTCTTCAAAAAGATCGGGCCGAAGACCGGCAGCTTAATCTTGATCCCATCCCACCGAAGCCGTCCCGCTTCCGTGCGAACGTAGGTCCGGGCCGCAAAGAAGACAAAAATGATGATGGCCAGCACCAACCACCAATAGCTTTGAAAGGCATGATTGATCCCGATCAGAATGCGAGTCGGCAGCGGCAGTTGGGCCTTGAAGTTGGCATACAATGCCGCAAATTTAGGAACCACGAACTGCAACAATACAATAAATGCAATCGCCAGCGCTCCGATGACAATCTTCGGGTAGCGGGTAGCGGCCTTGATCCGTGCGCGGGTTTCGGCCTCGTGCTCCGCCAGGGTCGCCAGGCGCTGAAGTATCTCATCCAGCACGCCGCCGGTTTCCCCGGCGTGGATCATGCTCACGTAAAGATTGTTGAAGACCGTCGGATGTTTCGCAAGGGCATCCGAAAAGGAACTGCCGCCCTCCACGTCCTTGCGGACCTGGGTGATGACGGCCTTGAGCCGCGGATTTTGGGTCTGTTCGATCAACGCGTCGAAGCTGGTCATGAAGGGCAGGCCGGCCGAGATGAGGGTGGCAAGTTGCCTTGAAAAAACGATCAAGTCCTGAGGGGAAACCCGTGTGAACCACCTGAAAAACTCGGACGCTTCAAGCCCGGGACGCTCTTCCTGGATCGAAACGGGGTGATAACCGAGATGATCCAACTGGGACGCCACCGCGTCCCGGCCGGAGGTCTCGATCGTCCCGGTGAACAACGAACCGTGTTTGTCCCGCGCGCGGTAGACAAAAACAGGCACGCTATACCTCGATTTCCTGGGTCACCCGCAAAACCTCTTCCAGTGTTGTGAGCCCTTTCAGTGCGGCCACCAACCCGTGCAAACGCAGCCCGGCAAAACCGGCCTGGATCGCATGGTTCCGGATCGAAGCGGATGAGGCCTTGGCCACGATCAAGCTTCGAATCGCTTCATCAACCGGGAGAATCTCGTAGATCCCGAGCCGTCCCGAATAGCCGGTGTTCCGGCATTGCTGACAACCGGCTCCTTTGACCAGGCGGCTTTCCTTTTGCCCGCTCATCAGTTTGTCCAAATTCAGGTTTTTAATCAGGTCCGCCGTCGGAGTGAACGGTCCTTTGCAATGGGCACAGACCTTCCGCACCAGGCGCTGGGCCACCACCCCGATCAGGGAGGAGGCGACCAGGAACGGCTCGGCACCCATGTCGAGCAGACGGGCCACGGCACCCGCGGAGTCGTTCGTATGCAGTGTTGAGAAAACGAGATGGCCCGTCAGCGCGGCCTGAATCGCGATCGAGGCCGTCTCGGTATCCCGGATCTCCCCCACCATCACCACATCGGGATCCTGACGAAGGATCGCACGGAGGCCGTTGGCGAACGTCACGCCCGTTTTAAGATTGACCTGGACCTGGTTGACGTACTTGAATTGGTATTCGACCGGGTCTTCGATCGTGATCACATTCCGCTCCACGGAACTGATCCGGTTCAACGCAGCGTAAAGGGTGGTCGTTTTTCCGCTTCCGGTCGGACCGGTCACGAGAAGAAGACCGTACGGCCGGCGGATCATTTTTTCAAATCGGGCCAGGGTGTCCGCCGTCAAACCCAGATCTTCCAGACCCAGCAGGATGCTGCTCTTATCCAGAAGCCGCATCACCAGTTTTTCGCCGAAGATCGTGGGCAACGTGGACAACCGGATATCCACGTCCTTCTCGCCCACCTTCATCTGGATCCGGCCGTCCTGCGGAACCCGCTTCTCGGCGATGTCCAGGTCGGCCATGATCTTGATGCGGGAAACGACCCCGGCCTGAAGATTCCGCGGCGGGGTCATCACCTCCCGGAGGATGCCGTCCACGCGGTAGCGGATTCTTAAAACTTCGGCGTCCGGTTCGATGTGGATGTCGCTGGCGCCTTCGCGGACGGCCTGGGAGATCATGGTGTTGACCAGCTTGATCATCGGGGTGTCGTCCCCGACGCGCTGGAGATCGATCACCTGCTCATCCGGCATCACGCCGTATCCCTGCACGTCGGCCTCTTTAGCCGCCGCCTCCATCGTCGAAGTGCCGCCGTAAAAACGATCGATCGCCTTCATCACATCGGTCTCGGAACTGACGACCGGCTGGATCTCGATGCCGGTCGCCCGACGCAGATCGTCAATGGCGAAGACATTGAGCGGATCAACCATCGCCAGGGTGAGAACACGGTCTTTTTTGAAGAGCGGGATGACTTGATGCCGGCGGGCCATCGTTTCCGGAATGATCTTTACCACGTCCGGATCAATGATGACGCTGGAAAGCAAGACCGGCTGAATACCCATCTGCTTTCCAAGAACCTTGATGATGTCGTCCTCGGTGACGAACCCCATGCTGCGAAAGAGGGTTCCAATGCGGCCGCCGTGAAGTTTTTGCTCGGCCAGGGCGCGTTCCAGCTGCTCGCGGCTGATCAAGCCTTCCACGATCAGCATCTCGCCCAACATCTTCCGTTTTTGTTGCGGCAGGGGCATAAGGACCGACCTCCGTCGGAATCCGGTTCAGATCAGCGAGCGAGAGTTTGGATTTAGATTTCTATAGTTTATGCGTATTTTAAAAAAAGTCAAGCAAAATAAACCGTTGCCGTATTGTTTCATCATAGCATAGAGACTTACGTTGTCAATTGAAGGGCCAACCGGAAGAAATCCGCCGTGACCTTGAGTCCATCCTGCAGCTGGACCTTGGGCTCCCAGTCGGTCGCCTTCTTCAGCTTCGTGTAATCCAACACGCTGCGGATCTGTTCCCCGCGCTTTTCGGGACCGTACACCTCCTTGACCTTCGAGCCGGTGATCTCCACGAGATGACGGAAGAGCTGATTGACTGAGGTCTCTTTCCCGGTGCCGACGTTAAAAATCCCCTGGATCCCGTCCTCCAGCACCGTCATGTGCGCCTCGACCACATCTTCCACGAAAACGTAATCCCGCGTCTGCTTGCCGTTGCCGTTGATAATCGGCTGGTCGGACAACAAGGTCTTCTGACTGAAGATCGCCACCACGCCCGCTTCCCCGAAAGGGTCCTGGCGCGGGCCGTAGACATTGGCATAACGCAACGCCACATAACTCAGGCCGGTCACCCGCTGGTAGTAGTACAGGTAATGCTCGCCGGCCAGTTTACTGATGCCGTAGGGTGAGACGGGATGAAGCGGGTGTGTCTCGGGGGCCGGAAAAACCTGCTGCTCGCCGTACACGGCGCCGCCGGAGGAGGCGAAGACCACCTTCTTGGTGCCGCATCGCACCGCGTTTTCCAATACGTTGAGAAGTCCGAGAATATTCACCTGCGCGTCAAAGATCGGATCGGCGACGGAACGACGCACATCCATCTGGGCCGCGTGATGGCTGATCAGATCCGGTTTTTCCTTTTTAAAGATCTTTTCGATCTTCGGATTTAAAATGTCCATCTTATAGAACCGCGACGCCCGGTTAAGGTTTTTCTTTTTTCCGGTCGAAAGGTTGTCCACCACCACCACCTCATGCCCTTCCTGAATCAGCCGATCGACGATATGGGAGCCGATAAATCCCGCTCCGCCAGTCACCAGTACCTTCATGGATTCTCCTCGTTCAGGTTTTGTTGTTCCGATACCATTCCATAAATTTTTTGAGACCTTCATCAATCGAGGTCCGAGGTTCATACCCCAAAAGCCGCTTGGCCTTGCCGACATCCGCATACGTCAGTGGGACATCGCCAGCCTGGGGCGGCATGTCCTGGATCTGCGCCTTCTTTCCCAGGGCCGTCTGGATCTTCGTCACCAGCTCCCGGAGCCCGGTCGTTTGGGACTCGCCGATATTCAGGATCTCGTACGGCTGCGGGGTCGCGAGGGCTCGAATGACGCCCTGGACGGCATCCGCGATATAGGTGTAGTCGCGGCGGGAGGAACCGTCTCCGAAAACGGGGACCGGCCGGCCGGAATCGATCAGTCGCGTGAAATGATGGATCGCCATTTCGGGCCGCTGACGGGGACCGTAGACGGTGAAGAAGCGCAGGCACGTGACCGGAAGACCGTAGAGATGATGATACGTGTAGCAGATTAATTCTCCGGCCCGCTTCGTGGCGGCATACGGCGAGATCGGAAAGTCGGCCGGGTCTTCTTCAGAAAACGGCGTGCGATTGGCAACGCCGTAGACCGAAGAGGACGATGCAAATACGAAATTTTTAATTTCGGCGGATCGTGCCGCTTCCAGCAGCCGGGTTGTTCCGTGAACGTTCACATCATGGTATAGAACCGGGTCTTGTATGGACGGCCGCACGCCCGCACGCGCCGCGGCATGAAAAACGGCCGCGATCCGCTCCTCCCGGAACAGACGGGCCAGCGTGGATTCATCCCGGATGTCGCCTTCGATCAAACGGAAGTTCGGATGATTTTCAGCCGATGCCAGATTGGCCCGCTTCACCGCGGGATCGTAAAAGGAATCAAAATTGTCCAGGCAGACGACCCGGCTTCCCTCCACCAGCAGACGTTCGATGACATGAGATCCGATAAACCCCGCGCCGCCGGTGACCAGGATGGTTTTCATGGCTTCACAAGATAAATGAGATATTCGACATTGCCCTTTTGTCCCGTGATCGGGGAGGGCATCACGCCTTTTGAGATCAATCCCATCGTTTCAGCGAAACGGACGATTCCGGCCAAGGCCCGCTCCCGTTTTAGAGGATCCCGGACGATGCCGCCCTTGCCTACCTCTCCCTTGCCCACCTCAAATTGGGGTTTCACCAGCGCGACGATCGCGCCGGGCGACTTCAGGAGTTCGGCCGTCCTCGGCAAAACCTTGGTCAATGAGATGAAGGATACATCAATCGTCGCCAGATCCACCGGCTCCGGGATACGGTCAGCGGGGAGGATCCGGATGTTCGTCCGTTCGATCACACAGACCCGCGGGTCTTGGCGGAGGGACCAGGCCAATTGACCGTACCCGACATCAATCGCGTAGACACGAACCGCACCGTATTGAAGTAGACAATCCGTGAATCCCCCGGTCGAGGCCCCGATATCGGCCGCGACCTTCCCGGTCGGGTCAACACCGAAATGAGCAAGCGCGGCCTCCAATTTCAGTCCTCCGCGGCCGACATACCGGAGGGCCGTTCCGGCCTCCTCGGGCCGTATCCGAATCGCGGCATCATCCCCCACGGGAGTTCCGGCCTTGGTCACGGCCTCTCCTCCCACTTCCACCGCGCCGGCCAGGATCAGGGCCTGCGCCTTTTCACGGCTTTCAACCAGGCCGCGATCGACCAGAATACGGTCCAGACGCTTCTTGATCTGTTTTTTGACGGCTTGAGCCATCACGAATTAAACCATCCGCCGTTGGGTTTCGACCTTGGGAAGACCGGTCTGGATAAAGGACTGTATGTCGCGATACAGCGTTTCGGTCGTAAATCCGAAGCGTTCACGAAGGACGCCGACGTTGCCGTGTTCGATAAACAGATCCGGAAGACCAATACGCTTCACCTCGATACCGACGATGCCCTCCTCTTCCAAGACTTCCAAAACAGCCGACCCGAACCCCCCCTGAAGGACATGCTCCTCGACCGTCACCAGACGGCGGGTCTTCCGCGCCAGTTGCACGATCATGTCGCGATCGATCGGCTTGACAAAACGGGCATTCACCACAGCCGCCGATATCCCCTCTTTTTCAAGTTCGCGGGAAACGGCCAGCGAAGGATGGACCCCATGACCCAGCGCCAGAATCGCCAGATCGTTGCCGTTTTTAAGCAGCTCGGCCTTGCCGATCGGAAGACGCAAAAGACGCGCGTCCATCTCGACCCCGATCCCTTCGCCGCGCGGGTAACGGATCGCCGTCGGCCCGTCATGCTTGATGGCCGTATGCACCATGTGCTGCAACTCGTTCTCATCCTTGGGGGCCATCACGACCAGGTTCGGAAGAATGCGAAGGAAACCGATGTCGAAGATGCCGTGATGGGTGTGGCCGTCCTCACCCACGAGACCGGCGCGATCCAGACCGAGCACGACCGGCAGGTTCTGGATGCAGACGTCATGGATGATTTGATCGTACGCACGCTGCATGAAGGTGGAATAGATCGCGACGACCGGACGCAGACCGGAGGCCGCCAGCCCGGCCGCAAATGTAACGGCATGGGGCTCGGCGATCCCGACGTCATAGCAGCGATCGGGAAATTCATTTGCAAACCGGGACAGTCCCGTGCCCTCCGGCATCGCGGCCGTAATCGCAACAATCTGTTTGTCCCGTTTGGCCAACCGGATCAGCGTCGAGGCGAACACCTGCGTATAGGTGGGGAAACGGGCCGACTTCCGGTTCTCTCCCGATTCGATCAGAAACGGCGAGGCCGCATGGAGCGTGACCGGATTCTTCTCGGCCGGCTCGTATCCCTTGCCTTTCTTCGTGATAACATGAACCAGGATCGGACCTTTCAACCGCTTGATGTTCTCCAGCGTCGGGAAGAGATGCTCAAACCGGTTTCCGTCGATCGGCCCGATGTACTGAAATCCCAGTTCTTCAAAAAGCATCCCCGGCCCGATGAAACCCTTTGCCGATTCCTCCACCTTGTGCACGGCCTTGATCATCGGCTCGCCGATTCGAGGAATGGTCTTCAAAAGATGCTTCGTCTCTTCCTTGACCATCGTATAGAACTGTCCGGTGATGATCCGGGAGAGGTAGGCCGAGATCGCGCCGACGTTCTTCGAGATCGACATTTCGTTGTCGTTCAAGATGACGATAAAATCCTTTTTGGCCGCCCCGGCCTGATTGAGCCCTTCGTAGACCATCCCGGCCGTCATCGCCCCGTCCCCGATGACCGCGATCACCTTGTGGTCCTCGCCGAAATGCTCCCGCGCCTCGACCATGCCGAGCGCCGCCGAGATCGAGGTGCCGGCGTGGCCGGCATTAAAGGTGTCGTAGGGACTTTCCTCCCGCCGGGTAAATCCGCTCAGGCCCTCGAACTGCCGAATCGTGTGGAACTGCTCCCGCCGTCCCGTGATCAGTTTATGCGCATAGACCTGGTTGCCGGTGTCCCAAACGATTTTGTCCCGCGGCGCGTCGAAGACGGAATGCAGCGCCAGCGTCAATTCCACAATCCCCAGGTTGGTTGCAAGGTGTCCCCCGTTCAACGAGGTGACTCGGATGATCTCCTCCCGAATTTCCTGTGCCAGCCGGGGCAACTCGGTCCGTGGAATTTTTTTCAGATCATCCGGGCTGTTGATCCCGTCCAACAAACGCATACCGTCTCCTCTATCGATTATGACTTCCGTTCCACGATGTATCGCGCAATCGCCCTGAGGGGATCCGCTTCGACCCCGAAAGAAGATACCGCCTCCAACCCCTCCCGGATCAACTGATCCGCAAGCCGCTTGGACTCCGCCAGCCCCACGATCACCGGATAGGTCAGTTTCTTGTGAGCCCCGTCTTTTCGAACCCGTTTCCCGGTTTCCTTCTCCGTTCCTTCCAGATCCAGTATGTCGTCCGCCACCTGAAATGCCAGCCCCGCTTTTTCTCCGTAAACCGTGAGGGAAGAAAGCGCATCCGGCCCGGCTACCCCCAGAAGCGCGCCGATGCGTACGGCGGCACAGATCAACGAACCGGTCTTATGCGAATGAACGTATTGGAGGGTTTCCTCCGAAATCGTTTGCGTTCCGATCATTCCCTCGGATGCGATGTCCGCAAACTGCCCCCCGACCATCCCAAGACTGCCGGCCGCCCGTCCGAGTTCATCGATGACCGAAAGCAGTATAGCCGGTGGGATCGTCCGATTCAAGTCCCGGTCCGAGAGCATGGCGAAGGCCGCCGTCAGCAGGGCGTCGCCGGCAAGAATGGCCGCGGCCTCCCCGAATTTTTTGTGGCTGGTGAGCCGGCCGCGTCGGGTGTCGTCGTCGTCCATCGCCGGCAGGTCGTCATGGATCAGCGAATAGGTATGAACCAGCTCGATCGCGGATACCACCGGCAAGGCCTCCTCACCATTTCCGCCGACCGACTCGAGGGCCGCGATCGCGAGGATCGGCCGGATCCGCTTTCCTCCGGCAAAAAGACTGTACCGCATCGCCTCATGAAGTCGCGTGGGAATGGTCGTCGCCGAGGGGAGATAAGTCTCCAGCGTCCGGTCGATCCGAACACGCCGGTCTTCGAGATAGCGCTTCAGTTCTTGTTCAGTCCTGGTCTTCAGCATCACGGACATCTTCCTGAATTTCTTCCCCCTCCTCTTTTTCAAGCTCAAACGGCCGGGGCCGTTTCCGGCCGTCTTTATCCTTTAAAAGGATCTCAACCTTGCGCTCGGCCTCCCCGAGCATCTTCAGACAGTTTTTCGAAAGCCGGACGCCCTCTTCAAAAATCTTCAGCGATTCTTCCATCGGGAGATCGCCTTTTTCAAGCTGCCCCACGATCGTCTCGAGCCGGGACAGCGCGTCTTCAAACTTCGATGGAGCCATCGGACGATCCTTCCGTTTGATCGACGCGGCAGATCAGGGAACCCCGGTGGAGCCGGACATGGACCTGCTGGCCGGGTTCCACCGATCGGGCTTCCTTGATGAGCGTCATTTCAGGCAGTTTCCGTGTGATGCTGTAGCCGCGGCTCAAAATGGCGAGCGGGCTTAAACCGTCCATCGTCGTCAGGAGAGATTCCAGGCGATTCCGTTTCTGCCTCAGATAAAAACCGATCTGGATCTCGAATTGTTTTGTCAGCTCCTGCGCCCGGGTCGACAGTCGGTGGAGTCGTTCCGTCGGACTGCGGTGCAGGAGACTCTCGCGGGCATGCCGAAGCCGCTGGGACTGGTATCGCAAGGTATTGAACAAACCCTGACGGATGCGCCCGTCCAATTCATCGAGACGTAGGAGGTAAGCCTCGATCGCCTGACGGGGATCTCGCAGAGACCGTTGATAGACTCGCAGCCGGCTTCGGGCCATTTCAAGACAATGCCGCACCGCCTGATTCAAGCGGGCCCGTTGAATTTCAATTCGATCCTGCCATTCCTGCCAGGACCGGACCACGATTTCGGCCGCCGCGGTCGGCGTGGGCGCACGGAGGTCCGCGACGAAATCCGCGATGGTGTAATCCACCTCGTGGCCGATGGCCGAGATCACCGGAATCCGGGACCGGAAAATGGCGCGGGCGACGGATTCTTCGTTAAAGGCCCAAAGGTCCTCCAGCGATCCGCCCCCGCGGCTCACGATCAGAAGATCGAATCGGTCCAGCTCATTTAATTCATCAATGGCCGACGCGATGGCCGACGCGGCGCCCGCCCCCTGGACCGGCACCGGATGGATCAGAATTTGCAGATGGACCCGGCGTCCGCCCAATATCTTTAGAATATCCCGAATCGCAGCGCCGGTCGGCGAGGTCACGATGCCGATCCTTTGAGGAAGAACCGGCAGCGGCTTTTTCCACGAAGGATCGAATAACCCTTCCTTTTGAAGACGCTCTTTCAACTGCTCGAAGGCCGCCTGGAGCGCCCCGAGGCCCCGCGGCTCGAGGGTGTCAATGACGATCTGATACTCGCCGCGCGGCTCATAAACCGTCACGCGGCCGCGACATAAAACCTGCTGACCCTCCTTGGGAACAAATTTAATGGTGCGGCCAGACGAGCGAAAGATCACGGCCCGCACCTGGGCATTTTCATCCTTCAACGTTAAATAAATATGACCGGAGGTTGGAATTCTCAGGTTGGAGATCTCTCCTTCGACCCAGATATCGGCCAACCGGCCCTCGAGTTGCTGCTTGATCAGCCGCGTCAGGGCCGACACCGAAAAAATCTGGGTGCTGGAATGATTGGGGGTCATGGCATCAAAAACGGTGCGTTTTATTCCGTATCTTTCACCTGCAAACGGACGATGGATTGCGCACGACCGTTTGCATCAATCGTCAGAAGCGTCGCGGAGATGACGGCCGGCCCGCCGCCCATTTCGAACCGCTGCGGCATCTGGTTCAGGAACTTGTGGATCACCTGGTCTTTGTTCATCCCGATGACGGAATGCGTCGGCCCCGTCATTCCCACGTCCGTGAGGTAGGCCGTGCCCTTCGGCAGGATCTCTTCATCGGCCGTCTGGACATGGGTATGGGTGCCCACCACGGCCGAGACCTCCCCGTCCAGATACCAGCCCATCGCCCGCTTTTCGGACGTGGCCTCGGCGTGCATATCCACGATGATGATCGGCGTCTCGGCGCGGAGGCGGGCGATCTCGCGCTTTGCGGTTCGGAAGGGACAGTCCAGCGCGGGCATGAAGACCCGGCCCATCAACTGGAGCACCGCAACCTTTTCGGTCCGGCTGAGACTCATCACGGTGGAACCCGCGCCTGGCGTCGAATCGGGATAATTGGCCGGTCGGAGGAGACGCGGCTGCTGTGCGATATACTCGATGATCTCCTTTTTATCCCAGACATGGTTTCCGGTGGTGAGAACATCAATACCCAGAAGATAGAGCTCTTCCGCAATCTTGGGAGTGACCCCGAAACCGCCCGCGGCGTTCTCGCAGTTGGCAATGACAAAATCGATCTCGTACGTCTCCACCAGATGGCTCAGTCTCCGGGCCAGGATGTTCCGCCCCGGCTCGCCGACAATGTCTCCGATCATTAAAATCTTCATAAAATATTTCCCTGGAATAATGTAGGGGCGGTTCGCGAACCGCCCCTACGGGTTACCTGGCGTACTCGATATACCGATTTTCGCGGATCACCGTCACCTTGATCTGGCCGGGATAGGTCAGCTCCTGCTCCACTTTCTTGGCGATCTCCCTTGAGATCATGGCCGATTCGGCGTCCGAAACCTCGTCTTGCTTTACGATGATCCGAATTTCACGGCCGGCTTGGATTGCATAGGCCTTCTCGACACCTTTGAAGGTGGTGGCCAGCTGTTCCAGTTTCTCCAACCGCTTCACGTATGATTCAACCGATTCCCTCCGGGCGCCCGGCCGGGCCGCCGAAAGGCCCTCCGCACCCATCACGAGAATTGATTCGATGCAATTCGCCTCGATCTCTCCATGGTGGGCGGCGACGGCATTCACCACCTTTACTGACTCGCCGTACCGCTTGACTAGTTCACCCCCCAACGCCGCATGGGATCCTTCTTCTTCCTGGCTGACGGCTTTGCCGATGTCATGGAGAAGGGCCGCCCGTTTGGTCAATTTCACGTCCATGCCCAGTTCCGAGGCCATGATCCCGGCGATAAAGGCCGCCTCCCGCGCATGGGCCAGATTGTTCTGTCCGTAGCTGGTCCGGTACTTGAGACGTCCCAGTGTTTTCACGATTTCGGGATGGAAGTCCTGAAGTCCGAGGTCGAAAATAATCTTCTCGGCCTCTTCCTTCATCAGTTTATCCAGATCCTTTTTAACCTTTTCGACCATCTCCTCGATCCGGGCCGGGTGTATCCTGCCGTCCGCCATCAATCGTTCCAGAGCGATCTTGGCGATCTCCCGACGGTAGGGATCAAAACCGGAGATGATCACCGCATCCGGCGTGTCATCGATGATCAGATCAATGCCCGTGGCACTTTCCAATGCCCGGATATTGCGGCCCTCACGTCCGATGATCCGACCCTTCATACCTTCGTTCGGCAGGTTCACCATCGAGATCGTCGCCTCGGCGATGTAATCACGGGAAAGCCGCTGCATCGCGGTGACCATGATCTCTTTCGACTCCCGTTCGGCCTTCTCGCGGGTTTCTTCCGTGATCCGTTTCATCATCTTGGCCGCGTCGTACCTCGCCTCTTCTTCCATCGCGTGCATCAGCTGTTTCTTGGCTTCTTCGGCCGTAATGCCCGATACCCGTTCCAGTTGCTGCCGCTGCTCGCGCAGACTGTCTTCCAACTGCTTTTCCTTTTCGCGAATCACTTTTTCCCGTGCCACGAGGTCCCGGTCGACCCGGTTCAGATCGTTTTCGCGACGATCCAACTGGCCGGCCCGCTTATCCAACTGCTCTTCCCGCTGGCCCAGGCGGCGCTCAAGCGCAGTCAGTTCCGCCCGGCGCTCCCGTGTTTCTTTTTCAAATTCGGTTCGCTCCTGCAGGATACGGCCCTTGCTTTCGATCTGCGCCTCGCGCCGCTTGTTCTCGGCCTCCTGCTCGGCGTTGCGGATAACCCGCGCTGCCATCTCTTCCGCTTCTTGCAGCTTTCGGGAAATCCCCTCGCGACGAAGGTAAAACCCGACCGCCACACCGGCCAGACCGGCTCCGATCGCTGCGATGACTGCAATGATCCAGGTAATAATAGTCGTCACCCCCTCCTCATGTTGAAGAGATCCATATTGGAATTGGTTGGCTACGGATGGAGTAAAACAGGCGGGCAGATCAGGACGTCTTTACTGAAGAAAAAGGACGGGGCAATCGCCGGATCAAGGGCACTGGTTCGAGGTTTTGGTTTCTATTTCTTGAAACGACCGTGACCCGTCAATCGTCACACCATGGGGTCTCTCGGGTAAATTCCGACCGGTCGATTCTAAAACCGTATTCATACCCCCTGCCATTGTCCAGACATCAAGGTTTTCCGGTTCGCTTCCATCGGTTCAGATACTAAACCGGATTGTACCCCCCCTTGCCATTGAAATACCAAACCATCCCCATTTTCCCCATTCTCTTTGTTCAGAACGTCTCAAAATCGTTTCCCGGACCTGCTTTTCTCCCATGTTAAAATCAAGCCCCCGCGGCTGCCGTGGCAAAGTGGAATGTCTTCAACCCGGATATCCAGGTGGGCGCCGTGATGGAAACTTTAGGCTTCCCCTCGGTACGATGGGGCTTGCACACCATTTCCAGGGCATGGCTCCCAAAGACAAAGCGTTGGGTTAAAATTTCTCACCCCTCACCAACATCGCAGGGGCAACTGGTTCAGCCCATGTCGGATTTTCACTCTTTCTAGATGGAATCAATATAACAAAGCGATTCGAACAATTCAAGTAAAAAATAACCTGCCGGAGCGTTGAACCGCTCCCGCCGCAAATCAGACGGACCGGGACTTGACAAGCAGAAAAAGTCGGTTATACTTTTTAAAGTTTGTGATTCACATCACCGATAAAGGCACACCTGACCGCAAGGCAGGGTCGCAAAGCCGCTGGACCGGCTCCTCCTCCTGTTAGAAGGACGTGACACGGTCTGAAGGGCTACCGAAGTGGTGAACCAGCAACGGGTTGCCACGAAGGTCTCGTTTCCCCTGCACGAGGGGAGCGGGACCTTTTTATTTTGAAAAACCCAACCCCGACGATGGGGATTGCGCTCGCTGTACGTGCTCAATTCCGGAGTGACGATGGAAAGACGAACCGTTATACGAATCCCTTATATCAGTCGTGGAAAAGTCGCGATGCTCCGTTCAGCCGAAAGCGGAACCATCTATACGACGAATATCAGCCGTCAAGGCGTCTGTTTTTATTCCGCCGCGTCGCTGCCGCTGGACTCGGAAGTCATCTTGGAGCTCGAACTGGCGGATGCGCAAGGACTGCCGGTGATCGAGCATCTTCATGGGCGTATCCTCTGGAAACGGGAATGGGATTTGATTGCCGTTCATGGAATCCATCTCTCTTCGCCGTTAAGCCGTCTTAAAAACCCGCACTGCCTGGAACTCGTTGCCGGATCGGAACCGGCGTCTCCGATCAGGGAATCAACGGGCCCCGGAGTGGCGTCCTTTAACGATCTTCTGACAAAACGGGAACATGAAATCATCCGATTGATCGCACAGGGGGTCAGCAACCGACAAATGGCCCAACGCCTTTCGATCAGCATCAAAACGGTCGAGACCCACCGGGCCAATATTTATTCCAAGCTCAAGGTCCATAATGCGGTGCAGCTTCTGCGCGCGCTGGAAAAAAGCGGGGCCTGGGTGGTGAATCCCGACCAAACATCGAACCCGCCTGAAAATTATAAAAAATAAGCCGCGCAGGAACTGAATCAGATTTAACCGAAACCCAGCCGGCCGAGAATAGAACCGGAACGAGACGGCTCGCCGGCGTTGCAACGGGCCAGAGCTTCCAAGATTTCTTGACGGCACTCTCCCGTCCGCCTGCCGACAAACACCATCTGCGTGGTGTGGTGAAAATCATTCGTCCCGATGAATGGGAGGAGATGATACCGTCCACAGGTGAAGTTCAGCAAGAAAGGCTGCGTCTCGTCAGAGAACCGGACAAATCCCTTGACCAGATAAATCATGTCCGGAAGTTTCGCCAGACACCTCTCCAGACGATCACGGTTCATCCGCTCCTCCGTCTCAAAAACGAAACTGTCGATTTTATCCTGATGGAGATCCGGACCCTCCGGCGATAAACGCGCACGCTCCCGAAACACACGGACCCCGGTTGCAAACAGAAGATCCGAGGCGACAGCACCGAAGGTCGTCTCGATCCGGTGGGCGCGGGGATTGAGGCGTGATAGCGTCTTGCGGAGCTTTTCAAGGATCGCGGCTTCCACCAGGTCCAGTTTATTCATCACGAGGAAATCGGCCTCCGCAACCTGCTCTGCGATCACCGGTTCGGCTTTTTCCATCCTAAAAAATGTCTCCGCATCTACGACAGTCGTCACGGCATCCGTGCGATATCCCAACTCGTCCAATTGTGCAACCACCGGGGCCGGGGCCGCCGCCCCTGAGGTTTCGATCAGGATCAACGTGGGCCGGGCGCTCTCCACAATCTCCTGAATCCCCGCGCCCAACCGGTAGAGACCGGAACAGCAGATGCACCCGCTGGACAATTCCACCATCTTGTCCACGTTCATTCCCCGCAGCACCGGGCCGTCCACATTGATGTCGCCAAGATCATTGACGATCACCGCCACGCGCTGGCCGTGAAGACCTTTTTCGAGCACATGCTTGATCAGCGTGGTTTTACCGCTGCCCAGAAAACCGGTTATAATGTCCACCGGGACCAGCGTCACGACGATCCTCCTTCGTTCAAACGACCCGCTTCTTTCATCGACCGCAGCACGCGTTCATAGACCTCGTAGGCCATCATGCCAAAAAGGACAAACCGGACCAGTTGAATCTCCGGATGGCCCTCAAGATACCGCCGGGTCGTTGTCAAGGCGATCTCCGCGGCTGTCTCCATGGGATATCCGTACACCCCCGTGCTGATCGAAGAAAAAGCCACGCTTTTGATTTTATGCCGCGAGGCTAGTCCGAGGCTCGACCGATAGGCGCTCACCAACAGATCGGGCTCGTGTTGACGGCCATCTTTATAAATCGGCCCGACGGCATGGATCACATAGCGGGCCTTGAGACGGCCTCCGATCGTCATGCGGGCCTCGCCGGTGGGACATCCCCCGATTGTTTTGCATTCTTCCAAAATCTGCGGCCCGCCGGCCCGGTGGATCGCGCCGTCCACCCCACCGCCTCCAAGCAAGGAGGGATTGGCCGCATTCACAACCGCATCCGTATCCTGATGCGTAATATCCCCTTCCACGAGTTCCAATATGGATCGGTTGATGGTCACCTTCATGAATCGTTTCCCTTCCTTCCTCGCTGGATCCGCAAACCGGCCTGATATTAGGCCGGAGCGTCAGGAAAGGCAAGGGTCTCCCTTAATTCAGCCGGAGCACAAGACACTTCGCGCTTCCGCCGGCTTTATGGAACTCGGACAGGTCCAGCTCATGGACCGTGAAGCCGCGGCGTCGCAGATCGCGGTTTAATCCTTCACAACCAGCTTGCAGCACCACGTCTTTTCCAACCATGATGGCATTGCAGCCGAATCGAAGCGCGTCCTCCGCGGCCACCGGAATCAACTCCGAAACGGAGGCCGCGACCACCTTTCGGCCGTACTCATCAAAGGCCTCGGGAAAATAGAGAGCGGTTCGGCCGTCCAGAGGACAAAAACAGGTGTCCAGGTGATAGAAACGCGGATCCGCCAGCTCCAGCGACAGCACTTCGCATCCCAGAATCTCGCCAATCGTCTGATGAGACTGGATGTCGGATCGCATTCGGTAACCCGCAAAGAGCGTTTTGCCGACCGGCAGCGCGTCTCCTTCCCCCTCAAAACAGGCCGCCGCCGGCAAGGGAAGAATCCGGCAGCCCCGCTCTTTGAACCAGGTCTCGAACACCGGTATTTCACGCTGGCGCTGGGGAAAACGGAAATTGCTCCGGATGAATTTTTCACCCGCCACCAGCCCGGCATTAGCCGTGAAGACCAGGTCGGGAAGTCCCGGCACGGGGGTCAGGAGCTTGACCGTTGCACCCAGTGTCGTCAGCCGGGCGTAGAGGGCTTGCCACTGCTTTACGGCCAGCGACGTATCGGCCGGACGGCGTCGTCGGTCCATCCAGGGGTTGATCTCATACTCGATCCTGTAATAGTCCGGCGGGCACATTAAAAAAGAGGGTATGGTCCGCAAACTTACTCCGTGAGATTTTTCCACAGCTCCCGAAGAAACGGCTCGACATCCGTCACAAGACCCACCGCTTGAAAGCTTCCTCGATCCGTCAGCTTCGTCACCACGGCCGGGTTGATGTCCACGCAGACCAGCTTCACTGAGGCCGGGAGGAGGTTCCCGGCCGCGATCGAGTGCAGCATCGTCGCGATCATCACGCAGACCGACATGCCGGGCAGAACCTTTCGTAACGCGTCCTGCGCCGACACCATGTCGGTCGTCACCTCCGGCAACGGCCCGTCGTCCCGGATGGACCCGGCCAGAACAAACTCAATGCCCTTCCGCACACAGGCCGCCATGATGCCGGATTTTAGGATCCCCTGTTCCACGGCAGGCCGGATACCACCCGCGCGTCGGATCGTGTTGATCGCGCGCATGTGGTGCTCGTGGCCTTCTTTCGCCGGGATGCCCTTCTCCAAATAGATGCCCAGGGACGTGCCGTAGAGCGCCTGTTCGATATCATGAACCGCCAGCGCATTCCCGGTGAACAGTACATCCACCCAGCCGGCCTCGATCAGCCGTTCCAGATGTGTTCCGGCGCCGGTGTGGACCACGGCCGGACCGGCGACGACCATTACTCGGCCGCCCTCTTTCTTCGCCGCGCGGATCTGGGCCGACACTTCCTTGATCACGATGCCTTTGGGTTTCTCGGATGAGACGCTGCTGGCCATGAACTCGAACACGTTTCGCTCCGGCGAGCGTTCCAGTGGCGTGACCCGTATCCCTTGATGCCCGACAATGATGCGATCCCCCTTTTTGACAAGATGAATCGGCATCGTGGCGGCGTGTTTCCGGTCCGGATCGACCCAAATGCCGCAGTCCATCTCGGGCCGTGCGACCTCGAGCCACCGCTCCTGGCATCGGATGAAGGTTTGAAGGTTGGTGGTGCAGTAGAAATTTTCGGGGAACGTGCCGTCCCGATCGGCCGGAACAAGCACCGCGTCTTTTTCCAGCACCGGCGCGGCGCCCAGTTGTTTAATCCGACTCAAGATCGTATCGAGAATTTCCTGCGCAGGGGCCGAGACCCGGACCCTGGCCTGGCTGGAATCCTCGCGGCGATGGCCGATCGTGATCTCGATGATCTCGAACGTCCCGCCGTAATTCATCACTTCATCCAATACCTTCGGCAGGGTCAGGGAGTCAATGATATGGCCGTGCAGCTCGACGGTTTCAGTAGGCATTTGTCGAAATTCCGCTTTACTCAATTTCTGCTTTCAGCCCTTGGGCCATCTTGATTTCAGCGGCATGGTTGACGGTCCAGGCCGTACGGTGGGTCACGGCATCGATCAGGGTCGCAGCCGACGGCATCCCGGTCCCGCTCTTTTTCACCCCGCCGAAGGGAAGATGCACCTCGGCCCCGATGGACGGGAGATTGACATAACCCAGGCCGTAGTCGCACTCCTCCCGGATCCGCCATGCCTTTCGGTAATCTTCCGTGATCACGGCCAGGGCCAGGCCATAATCGGTGTCGTTGTAAATTTGTATCGCCTCTTCCATCGTACGGAAGGGCACGATCGCGACATTCGGGGCAAACACCTCTTCGCGTAGGACTCGGGTCTTGGAATGGTAATTCATCTGATACACAAACGGCGAGACGAACGCGCCGCGCTCGTACTCTTTTCCCTGAAGCGGCCCGCCCTCCAACAGGACCCGTCCGCCTTCCTTCCGGGCCAGGTTGTTGTAATATTCCATCTTCTTCCGGCCGGCTTCATTGATCAGGGGCCCCATAAAGGTTTTCTCATTCAGTGGATCGCCGATACTCACACGCTTTGAGAGCTTAACGAACTCCTCGCAGAACTTTGAGTACAACGCCTCGTGGACGATCAATTTTCCGGATGAGACGCACCGCTGGCCGGTCGTCTTGTAGGCCGAGAGCAGCGCCGCGTTGAGCGCGATCTGGGAATCGGCATCGTCAAAAATAATAACGGCGTTCTTCCCGCCCATCTCGCAGACCGCAAACTTATGCGGGCTCTCGGCGCAGACCTTTCGGATTTCGGATCCCACATCGTATGATCCCGTAAAGGCCACCACATCCACATCCGGATGCGCGACCAGCGGGCGGCCGGCACCCTCGCCTTCCCCTTGCACGAGGTTCACCACCCCGGGGGGGATTCCGG
>JACQFA010000092.1 GCA_016200255.1 Nitrospirota bacterium
AGATTCCTCAGCTTCGAGCCTTACGGGAACGCGAGTTTCAGGTGTATAAGGACCAGGGGCCGAGATATAAGGGCAAGATGTTCGTTGGAGTTGCGGCTCAGTCGACGCCCCACAACGGGCCATGACCGGATGCGCCTAAGATTTTTTCAGTCATCCGACGCGGACTTGAGCGCCTCCGTAAACTTCTCCACCGGTTGCGCGCCTGAAATAACATCCCTGCGATTGAACAGAAAGAAGGGAACACCCCTCACGCCAAGTGAAAAAGCTTCTTTCTCCTCCTGACGGACGTCCGATCCGTAGTCATCGCCCTCCAGAACTTTTTTCACCTCCTCCGGATCGAGGCCCAGCTCGACGCCGATCCGGCGAAGCGTTTCCAAATCGTCGATCCGAAGGCCTTCGGTGAAGTGGGCCGCGAAGAGATGTTCCTCCGCCTGATTCTGAAGCCCGTATTTCACGGCGAGGTGAACGAGCCGGTGCGCATCGAACGAATTGGCCGGGACCACGCGGTCGAAATCAAAACGCAGTCCGACCGCGGCCGCACGGCGGGCCACCTGAACGGTCGAAAGCCTCGCCTGTTCGAGGCTCATCCCGTATTTCTTCGACAACCTTTCGTAGACGCTGGTGCGGCCCCCTTGGTCGGCGTTCCGGTCGAGCTCAAAACTTTTCCAGGCCACCCGAACCCGGTCGCGGCCCTCAAACTGTTTTAACGCGGCCTCGAGGTGGCGCTTGCCGATGTAACAAAACGGACAGACGACGTCGGACCAGATCTCTACATGAATCATCGTTTATCTCGTAAAATATTTAATCCGTACCGCCTTCCATCCCCCATGCCCTGCGCGCTCATCTTAACCCTTAAAAAGAATCAAGCCCTGAATATTTTTATAATGTTTTACGTTCCGTGTAACCAGGGGCAGCTTCTTGACGAGCGCGGTCGCCGCGATGAGCGCGTCTTCTTTTTCCAGGGAAGGATAACGTCGTCGAAGATCGGAATAGGTTCCGGTGATCCGGTCATCCAATGGAATGATCCGGTGCCGGCGGAGCGTAAACAGAACCGCCTGGCGCTCGGTCTCTTTCAACCCCGGTTTGGATAGAAGTTCCTTCTTCGTCACCACGGAGTAATAAACCTCAAATCCCCGGTCTTCGAAAATAGTCCGGAGAAGGCCGGTGTTGAGGTAGTCGATCACGATGTCGGTATCGATCAGGAGTTTGACTTTTGCCACTCTCGGATCTCTTTGAGGAAGGCCTGGTCTGATTGGTCTCCGGAGCCTTTGCGGATCGCCTGAACGTGTGCGACGCTGTCCTTGACGTCCGAGTGGCCGTAGGGGTTGAACC
Source organism: Nitrospirota bacterium (assembly GCA_016200255.1). Taxonomy (GTDB): domain Bacteria; phylum Nitrospirota; class Nitrospiria; order JACQBZ01; family JACQBZ01; genus JACQFA01. The sequence goes on from JACQFA010000092.1 coordinate 1,333, forward strand.
GTTCGCGAACGACGTCCTCCAAGAGACTGACGGGATAGATCCCTTTCTTACGGGCTTCTTTGATCAGAAGACGTTTAAGGCGGGGATCAAACGAGAGCGTCCACTTTTCTTTTTTTAACGCCGTCTTGGGCATGGTCCGACCTTTCGTACGATTAAATCATACGTATATTATACGCATCATAATCAAGCATGTCAATCCGGAAAATCCGCCCCCGCGCGCGAGAGGGGGAAGGGCTAAGGAGAATGAAGGGAATACCCCCTTTGGGCCCCCTATATATATGGGTCAACCTTAAATCGACCCCCGCTTGATCATATCATGTCCCAAATCCCCGGTCATGAAAATCAGCACTAATATAATTGCGACCGCTGCTAATAATAGACTGGAATAAAACACGAGTTTAAGCGCCGCTTTGAGCCCGACCGAATAATTGTTCATGGTCAACCGAAGCGTCACAAAAATCGAATAAAGGCCGAATGCGAATGTTATCAGTATCACGAAGAGAGGAAATGGCGTTGAGAGGCCTTCTAAATTCTGAGGAGATGTGACAGCCGTTTCCCCGAGCGGCTGCGTTGAGAAAACCAACAAAGCCCTGCAGGCGGCGCTGCCAAGACCTGCATAATAGAGGAGAAGAATGAGCCGCCGCAGCGAACCTTCCAGTCCCATCATCTTCTTCGCGGCAAAATGGATGAAGGCCGCTCCGATCAGCGGGGAAAAAGGCTCGATGAAAATGATGGAAGCCAGATTGAGTTGGTAAACCAGTGCTCCCATCTTTTGGATCGCGGCCTCGTTCAATTGCGAGGTCGCCCACAGACCGGTTGCAATCGTCAGGACCATGTAGGCAACGATGAGAGGGTTTAAAGGCTCGTCCTTTGTAATCGACGATGCAATTTGGTTCGGTCTGAAGAACAGGAGCCACTTCTGCATATTCTACTGATGCCTTCCATTATTTTGGTATGTGTATTTTACCCGATGCTTCTTCGGATCTTGGCGGCTTCGAGGATGCGGTCGGACGGCGTCTTGCCGGACTGCCAGAGGAGGTAGGCGCTCGAGACGAGGTTGCGATGGAGGTAATGCTCGACCGTTTCGGGCCCCAGCTCGCGGCCGAGAAATTTTTCGATCCCCTCGACATCTTTTTTCACGCCCTGCCAGGCGGCCGATTTCTTCGCAAGGAAGCTCAGATTTTCCTTGTTGAGATAATGACCGGCGTGGATCATGTCCTTCTCAAAATTTCGGTAGAACGCTTTCAACGAATGCGTCAGCCCGCGCTCCTGCATCTCGCGAAGCCCACGCCCCGTCCCGATCAGCTCCGGCGGCACGCCGAGGGAATAGAGAACGGCCGTAAACCCGATCGCACGCGGAAGGCGCTTGCCCCCGAACCCGCGTGCGTATCCGAACAGCCCGATATGGAGCATACGCTCGCGGCGCTGCGGGATGATCGTTGAAAACTTGTTGATCATTCCGGCCAGGCCTTCGACCGTCTGCTGATAATATTTTGTGAAGATCCCGCTCAAGACCTCGCCCTCCTTGATCTCTTTGGGCGAATAGATCCGCGGACGGCCCTTCTCCAGATTGCGATTAAGAAACTGGAGCGACCGCTTCACGTCCTTCAACGGATAGTCGTACCGGTAGGCCGACTGGATCGTGACGGTCCGTACGCCGGAGTATTCGGCCAGAAAATCCTTCACACGGTCCGGGGCCAGCCCGCCGCGGAATGGCAGCGAGCCCACGCCGATGATCGGATAGACCGGAATCCCCGACTCCTCTTCAAATGTGTAATATTCGGACAGCGCGATCTTGGCCGCGACCACGGCCGGGACCAGCCCGGCGTTCAAGGGCGGATCGGACCGCGCGATGAAGGGCCGGAGATAGACCGGCCTTGTCCCGTACTCTTTTTCATGCAGCTTCAGATAGTCATGAAGGATCTTCCGCGAACCGGTCAGCTCCGAGATGCCCTCGATCAACGGGATGACGCGGAGGTATTCGATTCCCTTCCGGTTGCCGAAGGCGGCATGCTTGAGCTGGGCCACCTGTGCGAATGTTTTTTGAAGATGGATCAGTTTCTTGGCCTCGTCCGTCATCGGCAGTATCACCTCGAAGACCGGCGGATGAGCGAAACCCAGATCGGCCGTCATATCCTCAAAGGTCAGTATGCCCATGTAGGCACGGGCCAGGCGGTAGCCTTTTTCGTGCCAGATGTTCGGAAGACGGAAGGTGAGAAAGACGTCCCGGCCCAGTTGAACCCGTTTGAAAAAATCGTAATAGTTCGAGAGGAGCTTGTCCACCACGGCCTCGTCCACATACTTCCCCTCCCAGTCCCACATATATTCCTGGCAATGGAGGTCCTTGAACGCGCTGATGCATTCCTCGATTTCTTCCTGGGTATTGATGAAGGCATCCCCGTTTTTTTTCCAGTACGGAACGTTGGCATGGTCGGGATGCTGTGTGGCCATCGTGGCCGGAAATTTTCGATCCGCTTTTTGTAACATGATTCAGAAAGATACCAGAATCCGTCGGATTACTCAATGAGGAACCACCCGGCGAGCATCTACCATCGAATCGAGAAACCCAATAAATATCCTTTCGCGCCCCGATCCAGCCAGGGCGCCCAGACCGAGTCCGGATGGTAATAACGATAGAGATCCATCGCCGCCGGGAGCAATACAATCCCCCCGATGATCAGGTCGTTCACCTTCAAGGCTTCCGACATCCCGCGCAGATCGCCGTCCGGGTCCTTCCGTCCGACCAGTGCGTACCCCATGGAGGTCAAAATGTCAAAGGCCAGAATGCCTTTTAAATACGGCCGCGACTCATCGGCAAGACGGGGATACTGCGTTAGGATCCATTCCGAGACAATGTTTTGGCTGTTGATCCCGGCCGAGGCGATCACGAACCGCTTTTGTCCCCCGTTTGAGATCGGATTGCCGTCACGGTCCGTATAATACGTGATTTCGCCCGAGGAATCTTTGACCGGGATCAAATCATATTTTATGATCGCAAACGGAACCGGCTTATGGCGGATCTCCAACCGCGGGCGCAGACCGAGCGATTCCGCGACCGCGGCATGGGCCGATTCATGAATCACAAACCCGCTCAGCCCTCCGGCCGCAAACCAGGCGTAGTCCGAAGCCTCCCAGGTCTCCGCCCGCGCCGAGGCGATGCCCCACTCCAAAACGAGAACGAGCATGATCCACAAAATCGGATATCCTCTTTTAAGGAGCCCGCCCATCATCCCTTCTGAAATATAAAATTGCTTCCAAAGACCGGAATGTGATTAAATGTCGAGATCTCTTACCGGGAAACATCTCCATGCTGAAACGATCGATCTTCATGACGGTCCTGATCTTGGTCGCGGCCTCCGGCTGCGCCACACCCCACACCCTCACGAGAACCGTTCTCGATGACAGTAACAACGTGGTCCGCCTGGAAGCATGGCTCGACGATTCCCAGAAACCGGTCGATATGGGTTTCGAGCATCCGGCCCAGATCGGAGAGACCGAGATGGCCCGGATTCTCGAATCGATCCGGATCGTACAACCGCCCGGCTTTTTATCCAAACTGATCCTCAAGGCCAAGTCCGAAACCGAACCGGCCTTCACATCGGAGGAAGCGAAGGCGTTTGCAAAACCCCTCGCCGCGTCGCTGCAAACCGCCGCGCCCAACGAACGGGTTGTTTTCTTCCTCCATCATCAACGAAGCGTTTTTAAAGGAACCACGTCGTCCGGCATCGCATTCGTCAAAGACAGGCGGTTGAATATCATCCTGGGCCGGTATCTCATGGGCAACCACCCGGGCACCCCGGACATCCCGGTGGGCGGGAATCCGTTTCCGGCAACCACCGACCAGGATTTTTATATCGACCCCGGCCCGTTTCAAACATTGCAGGAAGAGAAGACGGCCCCCGGCGGCCGGGAATTCGTATCGCCGCAACGGTGGCTCAGCATTGATTACGCCTCTCTCCTGAACCCGCCCGCACGGACGGCCCCGTCAACACCATTGGAACCCGCAAAAGTCGAACCCACGCCGAATGCCCCTCCGTTGACGCTGGAGGAAAAGCTCAAGACGCTGAAGAAACTTCACGAGGACGGCCTGATCACGGATGAGGAATATAACGAGAAGAGAAAAGAAATCCTTCAATCCTTCTAAGCGGCGGGCGTCTTTTCCGTTTTCCCTTTTGTTTCAAGAACCTCGTAAAGCTGCAGCGACTTTTCGATGCTGCGCACGGCCGTCTTGCCCAGCTTTTTTAATTCGTACTGCCCCTTCAACAAGTCATGGGTCGACGGCCCGATGATGATCTGATCGGCCTTGGCCACGTCGGACTCCAGTCGCGCCGCCAGGTTGACGGTGTCTCCGATCACGGTGTATTCCTTCCGTTTGTGCGAACCGATATCCCCGGCCATCACCTTCCCGCTGTTGATCCCGGTATGCGCCCTCAGCCGCAGCCCGTCCGACCGATTTTGGTTGAATTCGTGCAGCCGCTCCCGCATCTCGATCGCGGTCTTGACCGCACGGTCGGCATGATCCGGCTGCTCGAACGGCGCGCCGAAGACCACCATGACGCAGTCGCCGATGTATTTGTCGAGCGTGCCGTCGTACGTGAACACGATCTCGAGCATCTCGGTGAAATATTCGTTCAGCAGCCGGGCCACCTCCTGCGGTTTCATTTTCTCCGACATCGAGGTGAAACCGACCAGGTCCGAGAACAACACCGTCACCTCGCGCTCCTGGACATCGATCAGGTGGCCCGTGGTCGAATCCTTGGCATTGGTGATCCGGTTGACGACGTTGGGCGAAAAATAACGCTCAAGACGCGTCCGGCGGGCCTGCTCCTCCTGGATCTTCACGTTCAGCCGGGCCTGCTCGATCGCAACGGCAGAAAAATTGGCCAGCGCCGAAAACAGCTCCAGGTCGGCCTGGGTGAACGCGCCGGCCTGAATCGGCGAATCCACGCTGATGATCCCGATCACATGGCCCTTGTTCCAGAGCGGGGCGTACATCGCCGACCGGATGTTGTGGAGCATGATGCTCTGTACACCGTCGAAACGGTCGTCCATCTTGGCATCGGAGGTCAGGATCGCCACCTGGTCCTTGACGACGCGGTCGGCGATCGTCCGGCTGATCGAGATCTCGCCGGTCTCCTTGGTTGCATGCCGGTATTTTACGATCTTGGGCACTAGTTGAGTGGTTCCCGGCTCGTACAGCATCAGGAAACCGCGATGCGCCGGCAGGTAGGAGAAGACAAGGTCCATCACGGTCCGCAGCACCTCTTCCACCGGCTGGGTCGTGATCAGGGCCTCGGCCACGCGGCTCAAGATCCTTAAAACCTTGGCGCCCCGGTCCTCATGGGCCTCGGCCATTTTTTGACCCGGCCGGGCGTCGGCCGCTTTTCTCGGCTCCGAGGCCGGTTTTTCTTCCAATCCTAAAGAGGGCAGGAGTTCGGACAACGGTTTGATGATCGTGCCGGGGGCCAGATCGCCGGATTTTTCATCCACGACCACCTTTTCATCCAGCACCGCGCTGAACCGGATCGGAAATTTTCCGAGCAGTATTCCGTCACCGTCGCGGAGGGGGGCGACAGTGACGGGCTGGCCGTTGACCTGTGTCCCATTCCGGCTGGACTGATCGAGGATGCGGCAGCCCTTAAGATCCTTCACGATCTTGGCATGGAGACGGGAAATCGTGAAGTTGGTCAGAACGACGTCGTTCTCCGGCGCGCGGCCCAGCGAGATCTCGTCCTTGACGATCGGGAAAACCCGGCTGGTTCCGTCCTCTTCATAAATCAGTCTGAACATGGCACGATCCTTTTCGTCCGCTTATAACACGCCGCGTCCGATCAAGTCAACGGCTCCGCTGACGGAGAATCTCGTAGGCCATCACGCCGACCGCGACCGAGACGTTCAACGAAGCCACCCGGCCCTTCATCGGGAGACGGACCCGCTCGTCGCAGACCGAAAGCACCAGCCGGCTGATCCCCTCGCCCTCCGCCCCGACGACGATCGCGACCGGCCCGCGATAGTCAATCTCGAGATAACTCTTCTTGGCCGAAAGATCGAGGCCGAAAATCCAGAGTCCCGCCGCCTTCAAGGTTTCAAGCGCCTGGGTCAGGTTGACGACGCGCGCCACGGTGACATATTCCAGCGCACCGGCCGAGGATTTCGCCACCGTCTCGGTCAGCCCGGCCGCCCGGCGCTGCGGGATGACCACGCCGTGAAATCCGGCCGCGTCGGCCGTGCGGAGAACCGCACCGAGGTTCCGCGGGTCCTCGATCCCGTCCAGCACGAGAACCGCCGCCGGTTCGCCCTGCCGGGTTGCGCGCGCCAAGATCTCGTCCAGCGTCCCGTAGGCCTTGGCCGCGACCAGGCCCATCGCCCCTTGATGTTTCGTGCTCCCGATGATACGGTCCAGAACTTCGCGGGGCTCAAAATGAAGCGGAACGCCTTTGGATCGCGCAAGAAGGATGAGATCCTCCACCGCCGTCCCGCCCCGCCCCTTGGCGATATAAATCCGCTCGACGCTCCGCTCGCCCTGGAGCGCTTCCATCAACGGATGGATCCCGAAGATGCGGTCCTGTTTTGTATCGCCCTTCCCGGAATCCGTCGCTGCCTTCATCGCCTGTCCTTACTACCTCTACATTTCTGCATTTAGGTAAAGTTGATTAAATTCCATCGTTTGATCTTACAAACACCAAGAGATGCGCTTGATAATGGCATTGACTTTCTTTGCAAAGAAACGGGCATAATAGTCGGAATCACGGGCAATGAACTTGCAAATCTCTTCAAAACCGGAAGCCGCCCGGGGAGACCATCTTATTTTTTGAGCCATTTCGCCATCCGCCGCTCCACCTCTTCATGCGGAATCCCCTTGCCCTCGTCAAGCTCTTTCAGGCCGCTGTCCACCTGCAGCTTGAAATACAACTCGGCCATGATGTCCTCGACGCTGACATCCTCCGGAAGGGATTCGATCATCTGAATCACCTGCTTCTTGACATTCTTCATCGTCCTTACCTCCCTTACAAAATATACCACTTAACCGAATCGACTACAAGCGGTTGGTTTTTTCTCACTCTCAGGCAAAGCGTCGTATCAGGAAGCAATCACATAAACTTCCGTCGCTTGAACGCCTTAACATCTTCAGTGGTCAACTCAAACCATTCACCGTTTTTCCTTCTGTCCTGGAACCGTTTATGCCAATAGACTTCAATGCCGGTTGGGTCATCGGTTTTGATAGTATGAACCGTTACAACTTTCTCCGGAAGCTGTATGCCTAACTCATATTCCCGTCTTCCAACAGCAGCACTTCTGCCAATCTTGTAATAGCGGCCTGACTTCATAAGGTAGACGAACCCAGTAGGTTCAGCGGGGGCTAACTCGTTCAATTTTTGTGATGAAGGTCCGTCGGGACCGGCGAGTTCGGCGCATATTTTGATTACTGGGAAAGAAGGGTCCTGCTTAGATTTACGGCGTATTTCCCCCTCAACAGGAAAATGGCCCAGTTCGTGAATGAGCCCCACATACTTTTCGACGAGTTTACTCTCTTCATAGGCTATCGCCATCTTGTTTGGAGAAAACCCAGCTTCCAACAACGCATCGCCCCACCGTAGCCAGTAACCCGGATACCAATCGGATATTTTAATCCCTGTTTCGCTTTCAAATTTTTCTCTGCCAAGCGGCTTACCACCATTAGCCTTACCTGTCCGCCTGATCTCGTCAAGGATGTGTTGTTTGTCGATCATGATCGATGCTGACTAATTTATCGTTTGATCCTTGTCGTCCCGTCCGGCCGGTCTTCGATGATGATTCCGGCATGGGCGAGTTTTTTCCGAACGGTGTCGGCGCGCGACCAGTCTTTGTTTCGGCGCGCTTCTTCACGCTCCATTATAAGAGTCTGCACCTGCTCGTCGCTCAGATCAATCTTAGCAACATGAGCCTTTTCGGACATTCCAATTTTATCAGAGAGTTTAAGTTCATCAGAGAGTTCAAGATAAAGCTTCACTCCTTTCACCCTCCATGATTCAGGATCCAATTGAAACAATCCTAATACTTTTCCCAGCTTTTGAAAAGTGGACTCAATCTGCTTTGCAGTACTTTTTGAAATGCCCTCCTGCGTCATCCGGTTCATGGTCGATCGCAATTTCTGAAACTCGGCAATAGCTATCGCCGTATTGAAGTCGTCATCCATCGCTTTTTCAAATCGTTTCTTAAAATTCTGAAGCGCGATGCGGGCTTGTTTGTCGGCACGGCCGACGCTCAGCGTGTTCTCCCTGAGCCTCAGGAACAGATCATAGAAATTATCCAGCCCCGCCTTGGCCGATTTCAGCGCGTCGTCCGAAAAATCGATCGGGCTGCGATACTGCGTCGAGACGAGGAAGTAGCGAAGGACTTCGGCCGTCACGGCCTCCGGCCAGGGCGATTTTTCGAAAACCTCCCGGATCGTGAAAAAATTTCCGAGCGACTTGGACATCTTTTCCTGATTCACATTCACGAAGCCGTTGTGGATCCAGGTCCGCGCGAACGGTTTTCCGGTCGCGCCCTCCGACTGTGCGATCTCGTTTTCGTGATGGGGAAAGATGAGGTCCTTGCCGCCGCCGTGAATGTCGAGGCCGCGGCCGAGCAGCTTCAGCGCCATCGCGGAGCATTCGATATGCCAGCCGGGCCGGCCCGGCCCCCACGGACTGTCCCAGGTCGGCTCGCCGGGTTTGGAGGCCTTCCAGAGCGCGAAGTCCAGCGGGTTCTCTTTTCGCTCATCCACCTCCACGCGCGCGCCGGCCGCCAACTCGTCCGCGTCCCGCTTTGAAAGCTTGCCGTAGTTTTTGAAACGCTTCACCCGGTAATAGACGTCCCCGTCAATCGCGTAGGCCGTCTCTTTCTTGACCAGCGTCTCGATCAGCCGGATCATTTCGGGAATGTATTCGGTCGCTTTCGGTTCCCGGTCGGCGGGCTGCACGCCGAGACGGCTCATGTCCTCGCGATAGGCCCGGATGTAGGTCTCGGCCACATCGAGCCACGGCTTGCCTTCCTGGTTTGCCCGCTTGATGATTTTGTCGTCGACGTCCGTGAAGTTCTTGACGTAACGGACCTTGTACTTTTTGTAGTCCAGATACCGCCGGATGACATCAAAAACGACGGCCGATCGGGCGTGGCCCAAATGACAAAGGTCATAGACCGTCACGCCGCAAACGTACATCCCGACGTTCCGGTTCCGCACCGGACGGAACGGCTCCTTCTTTCCGGTCAAGGTATTTGTGATCTTCAGCATCCGGTTCTCACGCGTTTTCAGCCACCCAGCCGTGGCCGCCGATCAGCGGCACGAAGACGCATCCGGTGAGGGAGGACTGCTCGACCCCGGCCGGGGTCTTCGTCACTTTCTTTAATACTTGGGTCGTCCGGTCGCCCACCGGAATGAGCATCCGTCCGCCTTCCTTCAATTGTTCGAGCAGCGGAGGGGGCACCTCCGGCGACCCGGCCGTCACCAGGATGGCGTCGAAGGGGGATTGATCCTTCCAGCCGTAGGTCCCGTCGAAGATTTTGACGGCGACATTCCGATAGCCCAGCGACGCAAGCACCCACCGGGCCTTGTCGGCCAGGCCCGCGATCCGCTCGATCGAATAAATCCGCGCGGCCAACTCGGCCAGAACCGCGGTCTGATATCCCGAGCCGGTTCCGATCTCAAGAACCCGCTCGGACCCTTTGAGCTCGAGCGCCTCGGTCATCAGGGCCACCATGTACGGCTGCGAGATCGTCTGGCGCTCGCCGATCGGCAGCGCATGATCGCCGTAGGCGCGGTCCCGCAGCGCCTCCTCGATGAAGAGATGCCGCGGCACCCGTCCCATCGCCGACAGCACGCGCGGGTCTTTGATGCCCCTCGCCACGAGCTGCTCGTCCACCATCTTCAGCCGCGCGCGTTCGTAGTCGTTTGCCATCGGCAGGACCCTGCTTTCGGTTGGAACTAGGGTGAAGACCGGGTGCGGCGGCCGGGGCGCGTCCGCTTGTTCGGCGGCATCAACCGTTTCTCCCAGTCCCGAAGGGCCGCCAGCGCGGTGTAGTTGGTCAGGTCGAGATGAACGGGCGTCACCGAGATCCGGCCGCCTTCCACCGCCTCCTGATCCGTGTCCTTCCGCTCCTCCCAGGAAATCCGGTTTCCGCCGATCCAGTAATAGGTCTTCCCGCGCGGGTCCTGTTTTTTAATCACGTTGTTGGAATCGAACATCCGCCGGCCCAGGCAGGTGACGCGCATTCCCTTGACCTCACCCGGCGGAAGGTCGGGGACGTTGACATTCAAGAGGGTATCGGGAGGAAGTCCCGCGCGATGGACCTGCCGGACCAGACGGACCGCAAACCGCGCCGCGGTCTCAAAATGAAAGCGGTCCTCGCCCAATTGTGAGACGGCGATCGAGGGAATTCCCAGAAGCGTTCCCTCCATCGCGGCCGAAACCGTTCCGGAATAGGTGACGTCGTCCCCGAGGTTGCCGCCCCGGTTGATGCCGGAGACGACCAGATGGGGACGCCGCGGCAGGATTTCATTCACGGCGAGATTCACACAGTCCGTGGGCGTTCCGCTGATGCCGAACATGCGGGGGCCCATCACCTCGATCCGGAGGGGTTTGTGCAACGTGAGCGAGTGGCCGGCCGCCGTGCGCTCGCGGTCCGGCGCCACGACGTAAACCTCGCCGAGTCGCTTGAGCGCCCGGGCCAGGATCAGGATCCCCTCCGACCGGATGCCGTCGTCGTTTGTGACCAGGATCAGCATAGAGAAGTAAATGGTGAATCGTAAATAGAGGAAAATTTCCCTGGCGGGAAATTTTCGGGGCGGGCGGATTTGAACCGCCGACCACTCGCACCCCAAGCGAGTACGCTACCGGACTGCGCTACGCCCCGATTTGAACCGGCATGGACGGCCGAGAAGCGGAGGGGCGACTTGTGAACAGATCCCGTTTCGCAGCCGATTAATTTTTCTTTTCGTGTGATGACAGAATTCGCAATATCTCGGCCAGTTCGCCCCGGAGCCGGTAGACAAACTCCTTCGAGATCGGCCGGGCCGTGGTTTCGGAAGGCCCGCCGCTTCGCGCCGCCAGCGCCTTCCGTGCTCCGGCAATCGTAAAACCTTTTTCATAGAGCATCTGCTTGATCTTCAAAATGGTTTCGATATCTTTTTTCTGATAGATCCGCTGACCGCCACGGCTTTTCTGAGGACGGAGGATCGGAAACTCGGATTCCCAATACCGCAGGACGTACGCTTCGAGGCCCGTGGTGGCGCTCACTTCGCTGATCTTGTAAAACAACCGCTCGTGCCCATTGGAGTCTGAACGGGAGTCCGGGTCCATCCTCTCTTCAGGGCGGCCTGGATCTTCCGGCCCGGGACTGGACTTTTTTTTCAAGGGCAACCTACGACTTGTTTACAAATTTTTTAAACACCTGGCTGGGCCGAAACGTCACCACGCGCCTCGGCGTGATCCCGATCTCCTGGCCTGTTTTCGGATTCCGACCTTTGCGGGCCCGTTTGCTACGGACGACGAAATTTCCAAACCCGGCGATCTTGACCGTCTCGCCTTTTTGAAGCACGCTCTTGATCGTGTTCAAAACGGTCTCGATGATCTCAGCCGCTTCTTTCTTTGAAATTCCGACCCGCTCGTAAACCTCATTAGCAATGTCGGCTTTTCTCATTCAGGTCCTCCTTATCTTGGACATCAAGACCGGTGTCAAAAAATTGAACATAAAATACAACAGGTTAGAGTGAAAGTCAAGGGAAAACACGCGCCGGCCGATCTTCCGATCGGACCTTGATCTCTTCAATCCTTCCGTCCCGCCAAACAGTCAAAGCCCATTCAGCCCCGACGCCGCCATCGGCGATGATCCGTTGAAGTCGTCCGACATCCGTCATGTCCATGCCATCCACTTGCAAAATTCGATCGGCCGGACGAAGTCCGGATCGCCAGGCCGGACTTTCCCATTGAACCGACTGCACTGAGACGCCGTCACGGATGCGCTGTTCCAGGGGAACGGACCAAACCTGAAGGCCGAGCCAGGCCGTTTCGACCGGTCGACGCTTCAAGACCTCCTCGACAAACTGGCGGGCCATGTTGATCGGAATGGCAAACCCGATGCCGTGTCCCGTCGGCATGATCGCCGTATTGATGCCGATCACCTCGGCATCGATATTGACGAGCGGGCCGCCGCTGTTTCCGTAATTGATCGAAGCATCGGTTTGAATGAAATTTTCGCGGGAGGTGATCCCGAGATGCGACCGGCCGGTGGCGCTGATGACGCCCACCGTAAAGGTCTGGGCCAGACCCAACGGACTGCCGACCGCCAGGGCCCATTCGCCGGATTCAAGCCGGTCGGAATCGCCGAGATCTGCCGACGGGAAGGGCCCTTCGCCTACGAGTTGCAGCAGGGCCAGGTCGGCGCGGGAGTCCTGGCCGATCACGCGTGCCGGGAATTCCCGGCCGTCCGACAAGACGGCATGGATTTCGTTCGCATGTTTGACGACATGATCGTTGGTGAGAACATAACCGGCCGGATGGATGAGAAAACCGGAGCCGACGCCCTCCTGTTTCATCATGATTTCCTTCGACCATCCCAAAAGCCGTTTGATAAAACCCTCGAAGAGCCATTCGTTGGGTTTGCGATGAAACGGGTTCCAGCCCTCCCGCAGTTCCTGGACCGTCTTGAGATGAACCACCGTCGGCGCCAGCGTCTTCGCAATCCGGACGAAGGCGGTGCGCGGCATCAGATTCTCGACCGCCGAAACGGTTTGACGCTCCGCCCCCTGTCCCGGAGCATCGGAAACGACCGCCTCGCGTGCGAGCGGGCGGTCGGCCGCCTTCTCACAGGCCGTGACCGGCGCCAGGAAAAGTCCGAGAAGGAGCCAGGTTCCGATGCGCGCAATTTCCCCGACCATGACCTACCGCTTCTTTCTCTGATCCTGCAGAAGTTTGTACTCGACGCTGTCGACCAGGGCCTGCCAGCTCGCCTCGATGATGTTCTCCGAGACGCCGACCGTGCCCCATTTGCGGGTCCGGTCGCCGGACTCGATCAGTACGCGCACCCGCGCCGCCGTTCCCTTGTCGGCCGCCAGCACCCGCACCTTGTAGTCCAGCAGCTTCATCTCTTTGAGTTGAGGATAGAATTTGTCCAGCGCTTTTCGCAGCGCATGGTCCAGCGCGTTCACCGGCCCGTTGCCGACCGCCGCGGTATGCTCGACATGGTTGCCCACCTTCACCGTGATCGTGGCCTCCGAGATCGGCTCCTCGCGATCCTTCCGTTTTTCAACGATGACGCGAAACCCGATTAGATCGAAGAACCGCTGGTGCGTCCCCTCGGCCTTGCGCATGAGGAGTTCGAACGAGCCCTCGGCCCCTTCGAATTGAAAACCCTGGTGTTCCAGATCTTTCAGTGTTTCCAGAAGATGCATCAGCTTCGGACTTTTCTTCTTCAGCCGGATCCGGAATTCATTCGCCTTGCCCAGCAAAACGCTCCGCCCGGCATAGTCCGAGACCAGAATTCGCTGACGGTTGCCCACGAGATCCGGCCGGACATGTTCGTAGGTGAGCGGGTTTTTCTGGACGGCATGGACATGCACCCCGCCTTTGTGCGCGAAGGCGCTGTCGCCGACATACGGCTGGTGCTTCTCGGGAGACAGGTTGGCGATCTCGGTCACGAACCGCGAGACCTCCTTGAGATGTCCGAGCTGCTCGTCCGAGATGCAGTCCACCTTCATCTTGAGTTTGAGGTTGGGCAGAATGGAGCAGAGGTTCGCGTTCCCGCATCGCTCGCCGAATCCGTTGACCGTCCCCTGGACCTGAACCGCCCCCAGTTCGACCGCGATGATCGAATTGGCCACGGCCATGTCCGAATCGTTGTGGGCATGGATGCCCAGCGGAACCCGGATCTCCTGGGCCACCGTCGAAAAAATCTCCCTCACCTCCCAGGGCATCGTCCCGCCGTTGGTGTCGCACAGGATGATGCAGCCGGCGCCGGCCGCCTCGGCCTCTTTCAATGTTCTAAGCGCGTAGTCCGGATTGGCCTTGTAGCCGTCGAAGAAATGCTCGGCATCGTAGAAAACCCTCTTCCGCTTGGACCGGAGGTATTGAATCGAGTCGGCGATCAGTTCCAGGTTCTTCTTGAGCGAAATGCCCAGCGCATCCGTGACATGGAAGTCCCAGCTTTTTCCGAACAGCGTGATCAGGTCGGTGCCCGAGGCCAGAAGCGCCCGGATGTTGGCGTCCTTGGCGACCGGGTTGTCGGCCTTTCGTGTCGCGCCGAAGGCCGCAATTTTCGCGTTTTTCAACGGGAGCCGCCGGACCTGCTTGAAGAACTGGATGTCCTTGGGATTGGAGCCGGGCCATCCGCCCTCGATGTAATGCACGCCCAGGCGGTCCAGTTGCTCGGCCACGCGGAGCTTGTCCTCGACCGAAAACGAAACATCCTCGGCCTGGGCCCCGTCCCGCAGGGTGGTGTCGTAGATCTCGACAAAATGCATGAACGCCTACCCCCGCTCCTTCCCAAGCTCGAAGACGTCGTGGAGTGACCGCACGGCCAGCTCGGTATATTTGGCGTCGATGACGCAGGAGATCTTGATCTCGCTGGTCGAGATCATCATGATGTTGATCCCTTCCTTCGAGAGGGCGGCGAACATCTGGGCCGCCACGCCGGAATGGGTCCGCATCCCGACCCCCACGATCGAGACATTCGCGATGTCCTCTTTCAACTGCACGTCCCGGGCCCCAATCTCGCGCGCGATCTTGCGCGCGATCCCGACCGCCTTTCCGGCATCGCCTTTGGGAACGGTGAAGGAAATATCAGTCATCCCCTCCTGGCTGACGTTTTGTAAAATCATGTCCACGAGGATGCCGGCCGCAGCGATGGCGCCGAACAGCCGGGCCGCGATCCCGGGCTGATCGGGCACGCCCGTGATCGTGATCTTGGCCTGGTTCTTGTCATAGGTCACGCCTGACACCACCACCTGCTCCATATCGCGATCCTCCTTCGTCACCAGCGTTCCCTTTCCCTCGGTAAAACTGGACAGCACCCGAACCGGCACCTGATGGTTGGCCGCGAACTCGACCGAGCGGGCCTGGAGCACCTTGGCCCCGAGGCTGGCCATCTCCAGCATCTCTTCATACGAAATTTTCTCAAGCTGCCGCGCGTCCGGCACCACATGAGGGTCGGTCGTGTAGACGCCATCCACGTCGGTATAGATGTCGCAGGAATCGGCCTTCAGCGCCGCGGCCAGCGCGACGGCCGTCAGGTCCGATCCGCCCCGGCCCAGCGTCGTCACGTCTGATTTCTCGTTGATTCCCTGGAACCCAGCGATCACCGGAATGATCCCCTGGACGACGGCCTCGCGCACGCGATCGGCCGAGATACGTTCGATCCGCGCCTTCGTGTGCGTGCTGTCCGTGATGATTCCGACCTGCCGTCCGGTGAAGGCCTGGGCCTTGAACCCCTTTTCCTGAAGCGCCAGCGCCAGCAGCGCGCTGGTGACCCGCTCGCCGGACGAGAGCAGCATGTCCAGCTCGCGATCCTCCGGATTGGACGAAAGCTGGTGGGCCAGCTTCAACAACCGGTCCGTCTCGCCGGCCATGGCCGAGACGACCACGACGACGTCGTTCCCATCCGTCTTGACCTTGGCCACGCGCTCGGCCACCTTTTGGATGCGCTCGACCGTCCCGACCGACGTCCCGCCGTATTTTTGAACGATCAATGCCATGACGTTAATATCCCAACACTTTGATCACGTCCTCGAACCGGGCCTTGATCGTGATCGGCTTTTGAGAAACGGTCATCGCGATCTCGACATCCTTGAGACCGTGTCCGGTCAGCGTGCAGACGACGACGTCCCCCTTCTTGAACATCCCCATCTTGTTCATTTTCATCACGCCGGCCACCGATGCGGCCGAGGCCGGTTCGCAGAAAACCCCTTCCGTCCCGGCGATCATCCGGTAGGCCTCCACGATCTCCTCGTCCGTCACGAGATTGATTTCACCGTTGGACTCCGAGGCTGCGGCCTCGGCGCCCTTCCAGCTGGCCGGATTCCCGATCCGGATCGCCGTGGCGATCGTCCGGGGCTTCTCGACCACATGGCCCAGCACGATCGGCGCCGCGCCAGCCGCCTGAAATCCCATCATCCGTGGAAGCGATCCGATCCGCCCGTGCTGTTTGTATTCTTTGTACCCCTTCCAGTAGGCCGTGATATTTCCGGCGTTGCCGACGGGGAGAAAATGGAAGGTCGGCGCTCCTTCCAGCTGATCGCAGACTTCGAACGCCGCCGTCTTCTGTCCTTCAAGGCGAAACGGATTGATCGAGTTGACCAGCGTCAGGCTGTATTTCTCCGAAACCTCTTTGACGATCGTCAAAGCCTCGTCGAAATTTCCATCCACCTGAATCACGGTGGCGCGATGAATCATGGCCTGGGCTAGCTTGCCGGACGCGATCTTTCCCTCCGGGATCAGGACATACACCTTGATCCCGGCCCGCGCGCCGTAGGCGGCCGCCGAGGCCGATGTGTTGCCGGTCGAGGCGCAGATCACGGCCGAGGCCCCGCCCTCGATCGCCTTGGAGATCGCGAGCGTCATGCCGCGGTCCTTGAACGATCCGGTCGGGTTGGCTCCTTCGTATTTCAGATACAACTCGATATCGGAATTGATCGCGGCGACCAGATTCTTCGCCCGGATCAACGGCGTGTTGCCTTCGTGAAGCGTCACGACCGGCGTCCGGTCCGTCACCGGCAGAAACAACCGGTAGGCCTCGATTACTCCCCGCCACAGACTCATTCTTCCTCTTCCCCCTCGACCCGGATCAGCACCGTTTTTTCGCTGACATCCGGAAACCGGTTGATCTCGGCCAACGCCTGTTGCACGTCCCGTTCCACGGCCTTATGGGTCATCATCACGACCGGGACGGCCGCGCCGACCTTCCGTCCCTTCTGGATCATGGACGAGATGCTGATATTGTATTTTCCCAGCACGCCGGCGATCCGCGAAAGCACGCCGGGCTGGTCCAGCGCCATGAACCGGAGATAATAGAACGTCCGGATCTCCTCCATCGGCTTGATCCGGAGAAGCTCCCTCCGGCCGGGATCGAAACCGGTCGGCGGCACGCATCCGACCGAATCGTACAATAAATTCCGGCCGGCCTCCATTAAGTCGCTCACCACGGCGCTGCCGGTCGGCATCGCCCCGGCCCCCTTTCCGTAGAAGAGCGTGTTGCCGACGGCGTCGCCCACGACATAAATCGCGTTGTAAACGCCGTTGACCGTCGCGATCAAGTAGTCCTCCGGAACCATCGTCGGATGAACGCGGGCCTCGATTTGATTGTCATTGCTCTTGGCGATCGCGAGCAGCTTGATCCGGTAACCGAATTCCTTGGCATACTCGATGTCGGTCGGCGTGACGCCGGTAATGCCCTCGGTATAGATCGATTTGATCTCGACCGGCGTGCCGAAGGCCAGCGTCACCAGGATCGCGAGCTTATGGGCCGAGTCGATCCCTTCCACGTCGAATTTGGGGTCGGCCTCGGCATAGCCCAGCCGCTGGGCCTCGGCCAGCACTTCGGCGAAGGACCGTTTCTCCTCGGTCATCTTGCTCAGGATGTAATTGGCCGTGCCGTTGATGATTCCGTAGATCGATAGAACGCGGTTCGCGGCCAGGCCTTCCTTCATCGCGCGGATGATCGGAATGCCGCCGCCCACGGCGGCTTCAAAACCGAGATCCAGTCCGGCCTTCTGCGCAGCGCGATACAGCTCCTCGCCATGCACCGCCAAGAGCGCCTTGTTCGCCGTCACAACACACTTTCCCTTCTCGAACGCCTTGAGGATGAGCGTCCGCGCCGGCTCATACCCGCCGACCAGCTCGACGACGATATCCACCTCCGGATCGTTGATCACCTCGTCCGCCTTTGAGATCAGGACGCCCGGCTTGACCGCGACGCCCCGGTCCCGCTTCGTATCCAGATCCGCGATCCGTACCAGCTCAAGCGGCACGCCCAGCCGGCGGCGGATTTCCTCGGCCCGGTTCGTCAAAATCTTGACGACGCCGGTTCCGACCGTCCCGAACCCGATGATCCCCACGCCGATTTTTTGTTTTTTCGCACTCACCCCTTACGCCTTTTTTAGAACTTTCTTAATTCCCTGTATCGCCTGGCGCGTCCGGTGTTCATTTTCAACCAGCGCGAACCGGACGTGGTCGTCGCCGTCCACGCCGAATCCGATCCCCGGCGAGACAGCCACCTTGGCCTCCTGCAACAAAAGCTTCGTAAACTCCAGCGAGCCCATCTCGCGGAACGGCTCCGGAATTTTGGCCCAGACGAACATCGTCGCCAGCGGCTTCTCCATCTTCCAGCCGATCCGGTTCAGGCCGTCCACCAGCGTATCCCGCCGGTCCCGATATATCTCGACCGCTTCCCGGACGCAGTCCTGCGGCCCGTTCAGGGCGATGATGCTCGCGATCTGGAGCGGCTGGAAGATTCCGTAATCGAGATAACTCTTGATCTGCGTCAGGGCCTTGATGATCTCACGGTTTCCGACGCAGAAACCCACCCGCCATCCCGGCATGCTGTAGCTCTTGGACAGCGTGTAAAATTCGACGCCGATCGCCTTCGCGCCCGGAGCCTGAAGAAAGCTGGGCGCCTTGTAGCCGTCAAAAACAATATCAGCGTAGGCCAGGTCATGCACCACGATCAAGTGATGCTCGGTCGCAAAGTCGACCAGCTTTTTAAAGAACCCGAGATCCACGACACGCGTCGTCGGGTTGTGGGGGAAATTCACGATCAGCATCTTCGGCCGCGGAAGGGCGTTCCGGTAGGCCGCGGTCAGCTCCTCAAAAAAATCGTTGTCCTCCCGGAGTGGAACGCTCCGCACCTCGCCCCCGGCGATGATGACGCTGTAGGTATGGATCGGATAGGTCGGGCTGGGACAGAGCACGGCGTCTCCGGGCCCGAGCGTGGCCAGCGCCAGATGGGCGATGCCCTCCTTTGAGCCGATCGTCACGATCGCCTCGGTCTCCGGATCGATCTCGACCTGAAAGTTCCGACGATACCAATCCGAGATCGCCACGCGAAGCTTCGTGATGCCGCGGGAAGCCGAGTACAGGTGGTTCCTCGGGTTTTTCATCGCCTCGATCGCCTTCTCCACGATATGCGGCGGCGTGGCATGATCCGGATTGCCCATCCCGAAATCGATGATGTCCTGGCCTTTGCGCCGAGCCTCCAGTTTAAGCGTATTGACGCTCGCAAAAACATAGGGAGGAAGACGCTTGATGCGTGGAAAATCGTTCATAGAAAACTCCCGGGCCTCAATATGAGTATAACTTGTTCATATTAAAGCATATTCTGTAAATTGTCAAATCCGCTGCGACGATCGGGAAACGATGCAAGGCGAGAGACCGATGAGATACAAACTCAGCGCGAGGGTTGACGCGAAGACTGGACTAAAAATGATCTGAACAACCGCCGGCTGGCCTCGTCCTTCGGATAGAGAAATTCCGGATGCCACTGGACGCCGATCGCGAACCGGTGGCGCGGACTCTCCAGGCCTTCGATGATCCCGTCCGTGGCGACGGCGTTCACCACCAGGCCCGGGGCGACCCTTCCCGGCGCTTGATGGTGGGAACTGTTCACCTTGAGCGCGTCGCTCCCGAAAATCTTGCGGAGAAACGTTTTGGGCATAATCTCGACCCGATGAGAAACCCGCGTGGCCGCGGCCTCCTGCTGGTGGGCCAGGGCTCCGTGGACCTCCGTCGCGATGTCCTGGATCAGGCTTCCGCCCATCGCCACATTAAGAAGCTGCAGTCCTCCGCAGATGCCCAGCACCGGACGGTCAAGCTTCATCGCCTGCTTTGCGAGGCCGAGTTCAAAGGCCGACCGCTGCCGGCTCATGATCTTGAAGCGCGCCTTCCGATGCTCGCCGTACAGCCGCGGGTCGAGATCCGGCCCGCTGCCGGTGATCAACAGCCCGTCGATCCGGCGCAGTAATTCCGCTTGGAGTTTTGGATCGTCCGTAATCGGAAGGACGAACGGAATCCCGCCCAGATCCTGGACGGCGTCGACATAGCGTGCTCTTAAAAAATAGGTGGGTTCGCTCTGAGACCGGGAATTCTTTCGGACCCCGTCGCTGAAATCCGGTGTGATGCCGATGATCGGTCGCATATTAATCGGAGAGATCCGCAGGGGCATACGGCCGTACGCCCCACCTAGGCCGACTTGATCTCTTTTTCGTTTTCATAAATCATGATCGGCTCACCGGTGTGATGGATCACGTCCTCGTTGAGGATGACCTCCTTCACATTTTTCTGCGAGGGCAGCTCGTACATCAGGTCCAGCATCACCTCTTCGAGGATGGCCCGCAGCCCCCGGGCACCGGTCTTCTGGGCATGGGCCTTCTGTGCGATCGCCGAGATCGCGTTGTCCGTAAACTTGAGTCTGACTTTTTCGAACGCGAACAGCTTCTCATACTGTTTGAGCAGCGCGTTTCGCGGCTCGGTCAGCACCCGGATCAGTGTTTTTTCGTCCAGTTCCTCCAGCGTCGCGATCACCGGAAGCCGGCCGATGAACTCGGGGATCAGGCCGTATTTCAAAAGGTCCTCCGGCTGGACCATCCGGAGCAGGTCGCCGACGTGGCGGTCCTTCTTGGCCTTGATCTGGGCCCCGAACCCCATCGCCTTCTGTCCGATCCGCTGCTCGATGATGACTTCCAGACCCACAAAGGCGCCGCCGCAGATGAACAGGATATTCGAGGTGTCGACCTGGATGAATTCCTGATGGGGATGCTTGCGCCCGCCCTGCGGCGGGACGTTGGCCACCGTCCCCTCGATCAGTTTCAGGAGGGCCTGCTGGACCCCCTCGCCCGAGACGTCCCGCGTGATCGAGGGACTGTCGCTCTTCCGGCTGATCTTGTCGATCTCGTCGATGTAGACGATCCCGCGTTCGGCCCGTTCAACATCGTAGTCGGCCGCCTGGAGAAGCTTTAAAATGATATTCTCGACGTCCTCGCCGACGTAACCGGCCTCGGTCAGCGTTGTGGCGTCCGCGATCGTGAACGGCACGTCCAGGATGCGGGCCAGAGTCTGGGCCAGCAGGGTCTTGCCGGTTCCGGTCGGGCCGATCATCAGAATATTGCCCTTCTGCAGCTCGACCTCATCCACCTCAGGCGCGGCCGAGACCCGTTTGTAATGATTGTGCACCGCGACGGCCAGCATCTTCTTGGCCCGATCCTGGCCGATCACGTAATGGTCCACGATCTTTTTGATCTCTTTCGGTTTGAGCAGTTTGGCCGAAACGGCCTCCCGATCCTCCTCCCATTCCTCCGCGATGATGTCGTTGCAGAGATTGATGCATTCGTCGCAGATATAAACGGTGGGGCCGGCGATCAGCTTTTGAACCTCATCACGGCTTTTCCCGCAGAAGGAGCATCGCAACAGTGCATCGTTCTTCTCGGATTTGGGCATGCCGAGTTCTCCTTTATCGGATTATTTGTCCTTCTCTTTCATCTCTTTCATCTCCGGCGCGTGGGCGATGACCGTATCGATCAACCCGTATTTCTTGGCCTCGTCCCCGGACATGAAATAGTCCCGTTCGGTGTCCAAGGCGATCCGGTCGAGGGGCTGCCCGGTGTGCTGGGCCAGGATCTCGTTGAGCCGCGCGCGCATCTTCAAAATCTCGCGGGCATGGATTTCGACGTCCGTCGCCTGTCCCTGGAACCCGCCCATCGGCTGGTGGATCATGATTCTCGAATTGGGCAGCGCGAACCGCTTGCCTTTTTTCCCGGCCGTCAGAAGAAGCGCGCCCATGCTCGAGGCCTGGCCGATGCAGGTGGTCGAGACATCCGACTTGATGTACTCCATCGTATCGTAAATCGCCAGACCGGCCGTCACCAGACCGCCGGGGCTGTTGACGTAAAGGTTGATGTCCTTCCCCGGGTCTTCCGCGTCCAGGAACAGCAATTGCGCGATGATCAGATTCGAAAACACGTCGTCGATCGGCGCCCCGACGAAGATGATCCGATCCTTGAGAAGACGCGAGTAGATGTCGTAGGCCCGCTCGCCGCGGTTGGTTTGCTCGATCACAATCGGAACCAGCATGGTGAGACTCCTTTTTATCAGTTATGCAATAACGGCTTTGGAGACGACCCAGTCCAATGTCTTGTCATCGAGAAGCCGGTCCTTGAAAACGTCGAGGTGGCCGTCCTGCGAGAGGATCAGCCGTTTCACATCCTCGGGGCTCAGTTTCAGCTCCTGCGCGGTCCGCGCCAGGGCCGAATCCAGCTCCTCCTTGCTCACGGTAAATTTTTCCCGATCCGCGATCGCGGCCAGGATCAGACGGCCCTTGACTTTCTCCTCCGCCGAGGGCCGGATCTCTTTTCGGACGGCTTCCGGATCGATCTTGGCTTGCTCGAGCGTGACTCCATTCGGAAGGCGCTGCTCCAGACGGGCGAGGGCCTCCCGGAGTTCCTGTTCGATCAGCGAGGCCGGGACCTCGAAGGAATGGGCCTCGGTCAACTGTTTGAGAAGCGCGGACTTGACGGCCCGTTCCTGTTCCATCTTAAATCGCGCCGACAAATCGTCCCGGAGCCTCGCCTTGAGTTCGTCCAGCGATTTGAACGGCCCCACATCCTTGGCGAACTCATCATCCAGCGCCGGGGTCGTCTTCTGCTTCACCTCGCGGATCGTCACCTCGAACTCGACCGGGCGGCCAGTCAGCTCGGCCTTGGGATAATCCTTCGGAAAGGAAGTCTGGATCTTCACGCGGTCGCCGCGAATATGGTTGATCAACTGCTCTTCGACTCCGGGGATCATCGTGTTGGAACCGATCTGGACCGGCTGGTTCTGGCGGGATCCGCCCTCCAGCGGCCGGCCGTCCATCGTCCCTTGAAAATCGATCACGACATAATCCTTTTCGGCGACCCGGTGGTCTTCGGGACAGGCCGTCAACTGGGCCTGCTGTTCCTGAAGGGACTCCAGGGCCTTGTCCACCTCGATATTCGTCACCTCCATCTTCGGCTTCTCGGCCTTCAGGCCGGTGTATTCGCCGAGCGAAATCGGCGGCGCGATCTCGACCATCGCCGTGAACGACAGCGGGGCGTTTTTCTTCATCTCGATCTTCTCGATCGTCGGGAGCTCGACCGGACGGAGGCCGGTCTCCTTGAGCGCCTTCTGATAATAATCCGGCACCAACTTCCGGATCACGTCCTCCTCCACCGTCGCGGCGTAACGCTGCTCCAGCAAGGATCGGGGCGCCTTTCCCGGACGGAATCCGGGAATCCGGACGCGTTGGTTCAAATCGGTATAGGCCGACGACAATTCCTTGGTGACGATCTCTTCCGGCACTTCGATCGTGAGTGATTTTCTGACGGTGCTTATTTCCTCAACGGCAACTTTCATTTTTTCCCTTCGTGCTTTTCTTTACCGCCGACCTCGGGGCGACCCCACGCGAAAACTGGTGGCTGCCCCGAGATTTGAACTCGGACGCCTTGCGGCACTGGCTTCTAAGGCCAGCGTGTCTGCCATTCCACCAGGCAGCCTATGTTCGACTATTGTAAAAGTCCATCGGCTTCGTTCTCGCCCCTACGGCTCCTCGACGTACCCATTTCGTACGCCCGCGTCGCCTCCGGGGCTGCGGCCTCGCCGCTGGAACTTTTTCAACAGTCTCAGAATTTGAGTCTCAGAGATTTCTAACCCATCTCAATATCTGGTGGGCCGTGTAGGGATCGAACCTACGACCCGCTGATTAAGAGTCAGCTGCTCTACCAACTGAGCTAACGGCCCATCAAAACTTTTAAGATCAATGGAGCATTGGAACAGTAGATCGCATTGTGAGCCTTCTCCATTTGTTCCAATGTCGAATGCTCCAATGCTCTGATTTTTGCCTTCGGCAAAAATCTGGTGCGCCAGGCGGGATTTGAACCCACGACCCTCGGCTTCGGAGGCCGATGCTCTATCCGCTGAGCTACTGACGCCAAGAACCTTTACACACCCTGCGCGATCCGGGTCTTAGAACAAACAGACGGGGATTATAACACAACCCGTTTCCAAGTTCAAAAATTCTTAATACCGGATCTGAACGGCCGCGGCCGCCTTGACGGCCCGGTCGCGGGCCGCAAAGGGATCGGGACCCGGGGCGAGGACGACGCCGAGCCGTCGGTTCTTCCGGCAATCGGGCTTCCCGAAGATACGGACCTGTACACCGGGGAAGACCAGCGCGCCCGTGATGTCATACGACGGCGCCGCGGCCTCGCGGTCGGCCAGGATGACGGCCGATCCGCCGGGCGTCCGGACAACCGGCTCATGGACCGGAAAACCGAGGACGGCGCGAACATGAAGTGCAAACTCCGAAAGGTCCTGCGAGATCAAGGTGACCAGGCCGGTGTCATGCGGCCTCGGCGAGACCTCGGAGAAAAAAACATCCTCGCCCCGGACGAACAGTTCGACGCCGAAAATCCCCCGGCCGCCGAGATTCCCGGTCACCGCGGCCGCGATCTTCTTCGCCCGCTCAAGCACGCGAGGCGCCATCGGATGCGGCTGCCAGGACTGCCGGTAATCGCCGTCGATCTGGAGATGGCCGATCGGCGGACAGAAAAAAGTCCCGTTCACGGCGCGGACGGTCAGCAGCGTGATCTCGTAATCAAATTCAATAAAGGATTCCAGTATCACTTTTTGTTTTTTGGCCCGGCCGGAGGCCATCGCATAGTCCCAGGCCTTCGCAAGTTCTTCGGCCGACCGGACGACGGATTGGCCCTTGCCGGACGAGGACATCACCGGCTTCATGACGCAGGGGAAACCCAGATCGGCCGCGGCGGCTTTTAATTCTTCCGGCTTTTCGATGAACCGGAACCAGCTGGTCGGGAGTTTTAATTCCTCGGCCGCGAGACGCCGTATCCCTTCGCGGTCCATCGTGAGCCGCGTGGCCCGTGCGGTCGGGATTACCGTAAAATTTTTCTCGGCCTCCAGTAAATACTCCGTCGCAATCGCCTCGATCTCGGGGACGATCAGGTCGGGCCGCTCTTTGTTAATCACCTCGGCGAGTTGATCGCGGTCCAGCATATCGATCACGTGGGAACGATGCGCCACCTGCATCGCCGGGGCGTTGGGATAACGGTCGACCGCGATCACCTCGACGCCGAGACGCTGGGCCTCGATCGTGACCTCTTTCCCCAGCTCGCCGGCGCCCAGCAGCATCAACTTCACCGCATTCTTCGCAAGCGGCGTCCCGATCAACATGCCTGTTCCTGCTCCATTATAGAGTGGTTGACGGTGGGATTGTAATGGATCGTTTCTTGAGAGTCAATCGGCTCTCTTTACAGCGCGATCGTTTCGATCTGAAGGACTTCTTCGGGAGAGAGATGGAACGATTCGGACTCGAGGTCTTCCTTCATATGGTGCGGGTTCGTGGTTCCGGTCAACGGGAGCATCCCGATCTGCATCGCAAACCGGAAGACGACCTGCGCGATCCCGGCGCCCAGCCGTTTGGCGATCGCCCGAATTTCGGGAGCGGCAAGGACCGCTCCATTGGCGGTCAAGAGCGAGAAACCCTGATAGAGTATGCCACGGGTCCGGCAGATCTCCCTCACCTCTTGATCCCATCCCGTCACGGCATAACACCGGTTTTGGACCACCATCGGTTTATGACTCGCCCGTTCGCACAGAAGCCGGAGTTGTTCGGCCGTGACATTGCTGATGCCGATCATTTTGGTCTTGCCGGATTGATACAGCCCTTCCATCGCGGCCCAGACCTCCCAATCCTCTTTTCCCAGGCCCCGACGCGAATACGGTCCGTGCAGTACATAGGAGTCCAGATAGTCGGTGCCGAGGTGGACCAACGAACTTGCAAAAGACTGTTTGACCTGGGTCGTGAGATCGGCCGATGCGTCGTAGGGCGTTCGATGGTCCTGGCCGTTGACCGACGTAAACTTGGTCTGGAGAAACAGGCTTTCCCGCGTGATCCCTTTTTTCCCGAGCGCAAGCAGCGCTTCGCCCACGCGGGCTTCCTCGTAATGGATCAATTGATTGGCCGTATCGATCGCCGTGAAGCCCGACGTCACGGCCGACTGCACCAGTTGCGACGTGGCCTCTTTTTTCCAGGCCGTGCCGTACATAAACGAAGGAACGGGAACGTTGTTATAGGCCGTCAAGGTCATGATCGTTCCTCCTTAATCCTAACTCCATAATATATAATAGTGTGTGATTGTAATGGATCGTTTTTTGAGAGTCAATCGGTTGGAGCGATTTTCTTCCGGTCCAGGTTGCGGAATCAAAGAGGATATGCTACTTTTCTTCCGACACCCTTCGACGGATTTCTAATCAGGCAGTGCATCCCCCATGTCCATACAATGGTATCCCGGTCATATGAATGCGGCGCGGAAGGAAGCGGCCAAAACAATGGCCGTGATCGACGTCGTGGTTGAAGTACTGGATGCGCGGATGCCGGAAGGGAGCCGCAATCCGTTGATCGAAGAGCTGCGGTTGCACCGGAAGCGTCCAAGCCTGAAAGTTCTGAACAAGGCCGATCTCGCTGATCCCGCCGTCACCCAGGCCTGGATCGATTTTTACAACCGGCAACCCGGCGTGATGGCCGTGGCGCTTTCCTGCAACCATGCCGGTCAGGCGGCCAAGGTCCCCGGTCTCTGTCTCACGCTCGCACCGCATCGAAACAGCTCCCTCAAGCCGCTGCGTATGCTGATCATGGGCATCCCCAACGTCGGTAAATCGACGCTGATGAATATGTTTCTCAAACGCCGCATCCAAAAGGTCGGCGCCGAACCGGCCGTGACCAAACTGCAGCAGCGTCACGTGCTGAACGACCGCATGTCGCTGACCGACTCGCCCGGACTTTTGTGGCCGAAAATCGAAAACCCAATCGTCGGCCTGATGCTCGCCGCGATCCAAGCGATCGGCGCCAATGCCTTCAACAATGAAGAAGTCGGCGAGTTTCTTGCCGCCACACTGCTCGCGCGCTATCCCGCGCCCCTCACGGCGCGCTACGGTTTCCCGGTCGAAGGGCTGGACGGCGCGGGCCTGCTCGAAGCGATCGCAAAAAAACGCGGATGCCTCCGTAAAGGAAAGGGCGGCGAGCCGGACCGGGAAATGGCCGCGAGGATTCTATTGGCCGATTACCGCGAAGGCAAACTGGGCCGCACCAGCCTGGAAACCCCGGAGACGCGCGAGGCGATGATTACTCCTTGATTTCGAATTCGGGATTCCAAACGACCTCCCACAAATGACCATCCGGGTCCTGAAAATAGCCGCCGTAGCCTCCCCAAAACGTTTTTTCAGCGGCCTTGATGATCTTGGCGCCCGCCCGTTTCGCCTGTTCCATCACGGCGTCGACTTCTTTTTTGCTGTTTACATTATGGCCGATGGTACACTCCGTAGGGCTGCAGGGCGTTTTTGAGATCTTCGTGTCATGGGCGATATCATCGCGGGGCCAAAGGGCCAGCTTGAGACCGGACTGCAAATCAAAAAAAACGACGGCTCCATGTTCAAATTCCCTGCCGACTATCCCTTCGGTCGCCAGGCCCAGGCCGTCGCGATAGAATGCAAGCGACTTTTCTAAATTATCCACTCCCAATGTGATGACGGTGATTCGAGGTTTCATGCAATATCCCTCCGGTGTTGGAAAAGTAAAAGGGACGGACCTCACCCGCCGCTTAAGGCCTGCACGATCTGCAGCTCATCGGTCGGGCGCAGCGGGTGCGTCATCTCGAACAGCTGCTCGCCGTTGACGAAGAACCGGACGTGCGGCCGCATCCGGTTTTGCTCGTCGATCACGCGGAATCGGAAGCCGGGGTATTGACGATCGAGGTCGGCGAGCAGTTCGGTGATCGTCGCTCCGTCGGCTTCGACCTCTTTCTTCTTGGTGTAGGAGAGCAGCGGACCGGGAATCAGCACCTTCATCGTAACTCAGCGACTTCCACCGCGTAGATTTCGGGGAGATTCCGTGCGATGCAGCCCCATCGATCGCCTTCGTCGCGGCTCATCCAGAGCTCTCCGCTCGTCGTCCCCAAGTACAGTCCCACGGGATCGTGCGCGTCGGCCGTCATGGCCTGGCGCTTCACCGTCCACCAGGCCTGACTCTTGGGCAGGCCGGAATCGAGACGATGCCAGCTCTTTCCGCCATTGCGCGTGACATAGGCGGCGGGCTTGCCTTCCGGGCTGGTGCGCGGCCACACGGTCGTCCCGTCCATCGGGAAGACCCACACGGTATCCGCATCGCGCGGATGCACCACCATCGGGAAGCCGATATCGCCGACCTGCGTTGGCATGTTCCGACCGATGCGCGTCCATTCGTTCGACGGCCGATCGATTCGGTAGATGCCGCAATGATTCTGTTGATACAGCCGGTCCGGATTGCTTGGACAGAGCCGGACGCAATGGGGGTCGTGGAAGGCGATCGTGGCCGGGTCGAACCCCTCGACCACCTCCATCCCTTTCACGATCGGCGCAAAGGTCCGGCCGCGGTCGACCGATTCGTGCACGCCCCCGCCCGACATGGCCATGTAGAGATGCGCGGGATCGCGCGGGTCGACGATGATCGAATGGAGTTTCGGTCCATCCGGCGTGCCGTCCTGCACGCTGCCCATCCAGGTCTGGTACTGCGGATCGTCGTTGATGACGGAGAACGGGTCCCATGTGACGCCGCCGTCATTGGAGCGAAAAAGTCCCTGCGGCGAAGTCCCCGCGTACCACGCGTTCGGCTCGTTCGCGTGGCAGGGCGTGAGCCAGAAGGTGTGATCGACCACCCGCCCTTTCTCACCGTCCGGCGCCTTAGTGAACGCGGGCGGCCGGGCGGCTTCCTTCCAGGTGCGGCCGAGATCTGTGGAGCGAAAAATGGTCGGACCGAGGTGGCCGGTTTTCGTCGCCGCCAGAAGCGTTCGGCCGTCGCGCGGGTCGAGCACGACATGATTGATGATATGGCCGAGGAAGTGCGGTCCGTCGACCCGCCAGGTCCTTCGTGCCGCATCGCCGTGAAACAACCACGCGCCCTTGCGCGTGGCGACGAGCACCACCACCCGACGCGACGGGCGTCGGCGCGGGGCTCGCGTTGCGCGAGCGGTCGGTCGCTGTGTTCGAGTTGCCGGTTTCTTGGTAGTGCGCGCCATGATCACTCCTCCTCTGTGTAACGCCAAGAAATATTCGACGCTAACTAAACGGCTTGAACTCGATCTCCTCATAACGTTTCTTATAAAATTCGAGTTCCCGTTCGGTGGCGAAGAGGGCCACCGTCTGTCCGGATCTATCCAGAAGGCGCATTCCTTCCCAACCGTTTCGGATCATCCGTGCGAAGGCCTCCTGATCGCCGCCCACAAAGCAGGCGCATTCAAACGACAGGCGCTTGACGGAGGCCTTGACGTCATACTCGAAAAGAAGACGCGCCTCGACAACATCGAATTGAAGGTTCCCGACGACGGCCAACACGGGCTCCAGATGGGACGCATGGGGGGATTGAAGCACCTGCATCACGCCCTCTTCTTCGAGCTGCTGGAGTCCTTTCTGGAACTGTTTCTGTTTGGCCGGGCTCTCATTCATTAATATACCGAAACATTCCGGCCGGAAACGGGGAATCGGATCAAACTCAATCGGCGCATCCGAGCAGAGCGAGTCACCGATCGAAAAGAGGCCCGGGTTGGTCAGCCCGACCACATCCCCGGCCACGGCCTCCTCGACCGTCTCGCGTTCGCGGCCGAAGAGCCGGTGCGGCCGCGTCATGCGGATCATCCGTCCGAGCCGCGCATGGTGGACCATCATATCTTTTTCGAACCGGCCGGAACAGACCCGTAAAAACGCCATGCGGTCCCGGTGGCGCCGGTCCATATTCGCCTGGATTTTGAAAACAAATCCGGAAAAGGCGTCCCGGTCCGGCGCGATCAGGCCCTGGCTGCTCCGATAGGCCCGGGGGGGCGGCGCCAGCTCGATCAGCCCGGTAAGAAACGGTTCGACGCCGAAATTGTTGATGGCGCTTCCAAAGAATACCGGGGCGACCTCGCCGTTTAGAAATTTTTCATGATGAAACGAAACCCCCGCGCCTTCGAGAAGGGCGACCTCGTCGCAAAGAAGCCGGTAGGCCTCATCGCCGACCTCCTCCGCAAGCGCGGCATCATGGAGGCCGCTGACCGAGATCGGCGCCCGGTACTGGCCGTGCACTGTTTTTTCGAAACGGAGCACCTGCCTGCGATTGAGATCATAGACGCCCTTAAACTCGGCGCCCTCCCCGATCGGCCAGTTCTTTGGCACGGCGGACATTCCCAGCACTTTTTCGATCTCGTCCAGCAGATCCAGCGGCCGCCGCCCGGACTGGTCCATCTTGTTGATGAAGATCAGCGTCGGAATCCGCCGCATCCGGCAGACCTCGAACAGTTTCTTGGTCTGGGGCTCGACGCCTTTCGCGCTGTCCAGCACCATCACCGCGCTGTCGACCGCCATCAGCGTGCGGTAGGTATCCTCGCTGAAATCCTGGTGGCCGGGCGTGTCGAGCAGGTTGAATCGATAGCCTTGATACTCGAATTGAAGCACGGTGGAGGTGATCGAGATTCCCCGCGACTGCTCCATCTCCATCCAGTCGGAGGTGGCGCGGCGCTGGTTTTTTCGGGCCTTGACCGCGCCGGCCAGACCGATGGCGCCGGCGTAGAGCAGCAGTTTTTCAGTCAGCGTGGTTTTACCGGCGTCCGGGTGCGAGATGATGGCGAAGGTGCGCCGGCGAAGCACTTCGCGATGGAGTTCTTCTGCGAGCGCGGGAGGGGAGGGCATTTGAGATTTCAAATTTGAGATTTGAGATTTGAAAACCGCACGGGCCCCCACTTATAATGGTGCGCCTGGAGGGATTTGAACCCCCGGCCAACAGATTCGAAGTCTGCCGCTCTATCCAGCTGAGCTACAGGCGCGTTAAGGAATTATGAGAAATGGAACATTAGACCGTATTGTGAGCCTTCTCCATTGTTCCAATGTCGAATGCTCTAATGCTCTGATTTTTTGCCTTCGGCAAAAAATCTGGGGCGAGTGAGGGGAATTGAACCCCCAGCCCCTGGTGCCACAGACCAGTGCTCTAACCATTGAGCTACACTCGCCGTAAGATGGATGTCGACGATTGATAAAGACCGAACCAGGGCGGTGAAATCCCGCGACAGGTGGAGAAGATTCTAACACAATCCCGCGGCGATGCAAAGAGGATATTGACAGGGTGGGCCTAAAGTCTTAAAATAAAATCCATGGACGAACGGATCTTCAGCTTGAGGGAAGCGAACAGCCTGCTCCCGGACCTCGAGGCGTTATTGAGCGAGGTACAGCAGATGCGGAGCTTCATCCTCAAGATCCGGGGCGAAATCCAAAAAGCCCGCGAGCATCTCGAGGACAACGGCGGCTCCCCTCAGGGCCCGGCCTATCTGAGGGCGCTGGAGTATATCATGAAGCGCGTGGAGCGGATCCAGCAGATGGGCGTGCTGATCAAGGATCTCGAAAAAGGGCTGTGCGATTTTCCCTTTATGCTGGACGGCCGGATGGTCTATCTCTGCTGGAAACTCGGGGAGGCCGAAGTCGGCTGGTGGCATGAGACCGACACTGGGTATACCAACCGCAAACCCCTCGAAGAAGACCAGTAAACCTCCCCGGAAATTCGATCCGATCCCACCGACATTTTTTCTATTTACAGTCCTGTATGTCTTATAATCTTCCCCTCGACCAAATAAACGACCAGCTCGGCGACGTTGGTGGCGTGATCGGCGATCCGCTCCAGGTTTTTGGAGACAAAGCTGATCCGGATCGCCCGGGTCGTGGTTTTCGGATCTTCGATCATGAAGGATAGGAGTTCCCGGAAGATTTGATGGTTCAGCTCATCGATGAAGTCATCATCCCGGCAGACCTTGCGGGCGAGTTCCGAATTCCGATTCACAAAGGAGTCCAACGACTCCTTGACCATGCGCTGGGCATGCTCGGCCATGCGGGGGATGTCGATATACGGCTTGAGCTGCGGTTCTTCGTTCAATTCGATCGCCCGCTCCGAAATATTCTCGGCCAGGTCGCTCATCCGCTCCAGTTCGGTCGAGATCTTCATCGCCGTCGTCAGAAAACGCAGGTCTCCGGCCATCGGCTGGTGCAACGCGATCAGCCGCAGACAGTCTTCATCGACTTCAACATCCAGCGCATTCACCTGATGGTCGTTCTCGATCACCCGGCGGGCCAGCGCCGAGTCGCGTTCGACCAGGGCCTTGATGGCATGGGCGATCTGCTCCTCGACCATCGCCCCCATCCGGAGGATTTTTTCCTTGAGGGTTTTCAATTCGTCATCAAAATGCCGCTGCATTATCCGAACCTCCCCGTTATATAGTCCTCAGTACGTCTGTCCTTCGGATTCGTAAAGATCTGCCTGGTCTCGTTGAATTCGATCAGCTCGCCCAATAGAAAGAACCCCGTGACGTCCGAAACCCGGGCGGCCTGCTGCATATTGTGCGTCACAATCAGGATCGTATACGATTTTTTCAATTCGAGCAACAATTCCTCGATTCGCGCCGTCGCGATCGGGTCGAGCGCCGAGCAGGGTTCATCCAGCAACAAAACCTCCGGTTCGATGGCGATGGCCCGGGCGATGCAGAGCCGCTGCTGCTGTCCGCCGGAAAGACTGGAGCCGGACTTGTTCAGCACGTCCTTCACTTCATCCCAAAGGGCCGCCTGCTTCAAGGCCCGCTCCACGCGCTCGTCGAGGATAGCCCGCCGGCGGACTCCGTTGAGCCGGAGCCCGGCCGCCACATTGTCGTAGACCGACATCGTCGGGAAGGGATTCGGCTTTTGAAACACCATCCCCACCCGCCGGCGGATCACAACCGGGTCGACCGTCGGGCCGTAGATATCCTCTCCGTCCAGAAGGATGGTTCCCGTCACCTTTGCGCCCGGCACGACTTCATGCAGACGGTTCAGGCAGCGGATAAAGGTGGATTTGCCGCAGCCGGAGGGACCGATGAGCGCCGTCACCTGCTGCAGCACGATCGTCAGCGTGATGTCCTTGAGGACATGGCGTTCCCCGAACCAGGCGTTCAGCTTCTCGATCACGTATACCGGTTTAGTCATAGGTGAAGCCTCTATCCTTTGAGTTGGCGGCGCAAAATCAGTCGCGACAGCAGGTTCGCCCCCAACACCAGCAGGAGCAGAACCATTCCGGCCGCCCAGGCCTGGCGGTGCCAGTCGTCGTAGGGCGCAACGGCGTAGGTATAAATCATGACCGGCAGGGATGCCGTCGGCTCGAGCCATCCCCGGCTCCAGAACCGGTTGCTAAAGGCCGTGAACAACAGCGGAGCCGTTTCCCCCGACACGCGCGCCAGGTCCAACATGATCCCCGTCACGATGCCGCGGAAGGCGGTGGGGATTACGACGAAACTGACCACCTTCCATTCCGTAAGCCCGAGCGCCAGCGCCGCCTCGCGGATCGAGTCCGGCACCAGCTTCAGAAACTCCTCGGTGCTGCGCACCGCGATCGGGATCATCATGATGCCCAGCGCCACGCCCCCGGCGACGGTCGAGAAATGGCCCATCGGCAGCACGACGATGGTGTAGGCGAAGATCCCCATCACGATGGACGGGATGCCGTTTAAAATGTCGGCCGCGTACCGGATCAGAAACCCGGCCGTCGTCTTCCGGCCGTATTCGGACAGATAGACCCCGCCGAGAAAACCGATCGGAACGCCGATCAGGCTGGCCAGGGCCAGGAGCTTCACGGTTCCCACGATGGCATTGGCCATCCCCCCGCCCGATTCCCCGACCGGCTTGGGCAGTTGGGTGAAGAAGTCCCAATCCAGCGCCGAAATACCGTGATACGTGATATATCCAAGAATAAAAAACAGAACACCCAGAACCAACGCGGTGCAGACGCCTGTCAGGGAAAGCATCAAGACATTCGAGATCCGGCGGCGGATCAAAAGACCGCGCGTCATTCCCTCACCTCGACTTTTGTAAACACATTGTAGATCAACAGACGGGCCAGTGCATTGACCAGGATCGTCACGGCAAAAAGCACCAGACCGATCTCGACCAGGGTCTGGACATACAGGTCCGAGGTGGCCTCGGTGAATTCATTCGCGATCACCGCGGCCATCGTATATCCCGGCTCAAACAGCGACAGCCGGATTTCCGGCCGGTTGCCGATCACCATCGTCACGGCCATCGTCTCGCCCAGCGCGCGCGCCAGCGCCAGAAAAATGGAGCCCATGATCCCGGAGCGGGCATAGGGCAGCACCGCAATCCGGACCATTTCCCACTGCGTCGCCCCCAGGGACAGGACCGCTTCGCGCTGGGAGTGGGGCACGGCCATCAGGATTTCCCTCGAGACGGAAACGACAAACGGAACGACCATCATTGCGAGCAGGAGACCGGCCGTCAGCATCCCGACCCCGTAAGGAGCGCCCTGAAAGAACGGCAGGAATCCAAGCGCGGCGGAAAGCAACGGCTCCAGACTATTTCGGATCAACGGAACCAGGACGAAGATCCCGACCAGCCCATAGATCACGCTGGGGATCGCGGCCAGAAGCTCGACCAGAAAGGTGACGG
Organism: Nitrospirota bacterium; assembly: GCA_016200255.1. GTDB lineage: Bacteria > Nitrospirota > Nitrospiria > JACQBZ01 > JACQBZ01 > JACQFA01. The sequence continues at coordinate 35,844 of JACQFA010000092.1, forward strand.
GATCCGACAACCATCGGGGGGCCAGTTCGGAAAGGAAGATCGCCACGCCCAGCCCCACCGGCACGGCGATCAGGAGCGCAAGGGCCGAGCTGACCAGCGTGCCGTATAAAAACGGAAGGGCGCCGAACCGCTCCGCGACGGGATCCCAGGTCGTTCCCCAAAGAAAACCCCAGCCGAATTTTGCGATCGGCAACCGTGAGTTTCGGACCAATTCAAAAGCGATCACCCCCATAATGAGCAGAACGGACATGGCCACGGTGAAAACCGTGGCCCGGAAAAAACGGTCGGCCGGACTGACGCCCGGCCGATGGAATGCCGCGAAACGGAACGGACTAATACTTGACCTGACCAATGGCCTTTTCCTCCATGGCGACCACCTCCTTGGGCAGCGGAGCGTACAGAAGTTCCGGAGCCAGCCGCTGACCGTCCTTCAGCATCCATTTCAGGAATCCCGTGATCGCCTTGCCCTTTTTCGGATCGGCGATCTTTTCCGGAATCAGAAGCCAGGTGAAGCTCGTGATCGGATAGGCCTTCTCACCCGGAGCATTCGTGATCGAGACCCGGAAATCGGCCGGCATCGCCTTCGCGGCGGCGGCCGCGGCGGCCGTGACCGCATCAAGACCGGCCTTGACGAATTTACCGTCCGAATTCTGGACCGCCCCGGACGGCATCTTGTTCTGCTCGGCATAGATCAACTCGACATACCCGATGGCGTACGGCGTCTGTTTCACCAGCCCCGCCACTCCTTCGTTTCCTTTCCCTCCCAAGCCGACCGGCCAGTTGACCGACGTTCCGACGCCCACCTTTTCTTTCCATTCCGGGCTGACCTTTGAAAGGTAGTCGACCCAGACATAGGTCGTACCGGAGCCGTCCGATCGGTGGACCACGATGATGATCTTGTCCGGAAGCTTTGCGCCCGGATTGGCCTTCGCGATTTCAGGATCGTTCCATTTTGTGATCGTCCCGAGAAAAATTCCGGCCAAAACCTGCGGGGTGAAGTTGAGATCGGTCTGGGCCTCCGGAAGATTGTAGGTCGGGACGACCGCTCCGAGGACGGTCGGAAAATGGAGCAGCTTGACCTTCGCCTTGCCCATCTGTTCATCGTTCATCGGCCCGTCCGTCGCGCCGAAGTCGACCGTCTGCTCGGAGGCTTGGCGGATCCCGCCGCCGGAACCGATGGACTGGTAGTTGATATGAATATCCGGATTGATCCTGGCATACTCGTCAAACCACTTCGAATAGACCGGGTAGGGAAAGGTCGCCCCCGCCCCGTTGATCAGCATCGGCTCGGCCCATGCGGAACCGATCAGGTTGAGCACCAGTAGTCCTGTTGCAATAATAGTCTTCATCGTTTTCTCCTTAATCTTCGTTGAATGAGGTTACTTCAATGTTACGCTTACGTTACATCCGTGTTAAATTCCTAAAACTTCACCGAGAAATCGACCTGGATCCGATTATTCGTCGGGTTTGGATCCTTCGCCGTCACCGGTGCCGGCGGCAGTTTGTCATCCTTGATTTTACTGTTGTAGTACCTCACCTTGAACTGGGTGGCATCCGTCAGGTTATAAGCCGCCCAGGCCATGTAGCCTTTCCGGTTCGTGCCGCCGTTGGGACCGAAATCCGAGAAGTTCAGATCGGCCAGCGTGGCATCCGTGTCGATCGATTCGTACATAAGAGCGAATTCGTACGTATTCGCCGCGGCGGCATTTCCGACCTTGAGCCCGGCCAAATAGGCCGAATTTTTCTTCTTGATCGCGGGAGCGGAACTCTGAACCGTATCGGCCAGGTTCTTGACCAGTTCGCCCGCAATCTGGATTGGAATGCCGGCATTGAACGAGACCGCCGCCGTGCCGTCGATCACATTAAAGTCGTTCGCCAAGGTGGCCTTGTCCGCGAGGCGCGTGTTGCCGTCCTGGACCGGGCTCTGCGAAAAAGTACCGTGCCTCCCGTTGAACAGGCTGTAATACAGCACCGCTACGTTGAATCCCACCGGGTCCGCCTTCAACTCCGTCCCCGCCTGATAACCAAAGAGCCACTGCCCGTCATGCCCCGTCGCCCCGTTGCTCGAATCCAACACGATCTGGCCCACATTGGCAAAAACCCTTAAATTCAAACCCACTTTCGCCGAATATTGCTCGGCAAAACCTTCCGGATTATAATCATCATCCCAGACCAGCTCGCTGTTCAAATTGATGAAGAACGGATTGGCCATCCGACCCAGCAAGACCGAGCTGTTCGGAATCTGCTTCAACTCGATATAGGCCCGGTCGATCCAGATTGCCTTTTCGGAGGAAAGCCCCGTAAAACTCTGGTTGGTCGAGACCTGCTGACCAGTGCCCGATGCCAGACGGATATGGATGATCGTCAGCCCTTCCTGGATGTCGCTCCCGATCCGTAGCCGCAATCGTTGCCGGTTCACGTTTTTAGCATCATTGGCCTGTCCGGTGCCGGTATACCATTGGCTCTCTTCACGGATCCGCAGGTCTCCGGACAATTTAATCTGATCCACAAAGGATGCGATCTTCCGTTTCTGGATTGAATCGGCCTCTTCCTTTGTAATGGTCCCCTTCTTCACCAACAGATCGGTCAGATCATCGGCCGCCAGGGCCGACATCGGCAGAGCCAACACGCCCGCCAAAACCATCATCTTTAAAACCTTCAAACTGAATCGCTTCATGTCCTCTCCTCTCGGTTATGGTTGTTTCACTGCTTTGATCTCTGTTGCCATGTTTCATTTCATTCCACACATTCAGCATCGATGGAATGAAATCAAAGGGCCATCTAACCGATGGCCCGGACCACTTCACGGAGAATGGCCTGCATCAAACCGGGTTCGATCTTTTTTTCGGTCTTGTTTTTTTCCACCCCGGTCTTGCTTTTTTCCGCCACGGTACATCACCTCCTCATCCATCTTAATTGAGTCCGAGATTACAGAACGCATATGAACGGTTAATGAAGAGCGTGTTACGGGAAGGTTAATTTAGGATGGACCGAAATGCAACCTACGAGGCGGCGAACGATTGGGACAATGAGGATTTTTTCGGAAGACTCACGACGAACCTGGATCCTTTTCCGATCCGGCTTTCGACCCGCACCTTGCCGCCGTGGGCCTCGACGATGTGTTTCACGATCGCGAGACCCAGACCGGTTCCGCCGAGTTCCCGGGAGCGGGCCCGGTCGATACGGTAGAACCGTTCAAAGATCCGGGGGATCTCCTTGGAGGAAATGCCGATGCCGGTGTCGCTGATCGCGATTTCAACGGCGCTCTCCCCCGGCCGGACCTCCACCGTGATCCGTCCGCCGTCCGGCGTGTATTTAATCGCATTGTCGATCAGATTGATCAGAACCTCGGTCAGTTTGTCCGCGTCGCCAATTACGGGCCCGACCCCTTCGGCGGGCGCCACCGAGATCGCCTGCCCCTTTTTCTCGGCCAGCGGCCGGAGCAGATGGACCGCCTTCCCGATCAGGTCGCCGATCGAAACAGGCCCGCGACGCCATTGATACTGTCCGGATTCGATCGTCGAAAGCTGGAGCAGATCGGACAGCAACGCGTCGAGCTGGTCGGCATGTTTTTGAATGATCCCGAGAAACTCGGCGCATTTTTTCGGATCGTCCTTCGCGCCGTCGAGCAAGGCCTCGATATAGCCTTTGATCGAGGTGAGGGGGGTTCGAAGTTCGTGCGAAACATTGGCCACAAAATCCTTCCGGATCCGCTCCAACCGTTTTAAGTCTGTCACATCGTGAAAAACCATCACGACCGCGACGGCGCCCGTTTGAGCAACCGAGGCCTGGACGGTAAAAGTGCGTTCTTCCGGCATGAAGATCACCATCTCGTCCGACTGGTCCGCTTCGCTCTCCAGGACCTTTTGAAGCAATCGATGGAGCGGATGGTGTCGGAAGACCTCGATCAACGGCCGGCCGACGGCGGCAGGACCTTCCAACTGAAACATCCGTTCGATCGCCGAGTTCAACAATAAAATTTTTGAATCCCGGTCGAGAACCAACACGCCTTCCACCATGCTTGAAAGAACGGTCCGGAGCCGGGCGCGATCTTCCGTAATCTCCGCGACCTCGGCTTCAAGATCCGTCGCCATCCGATTCGCCCCGGCTGTGATCTCCTCGAACGGTTGGATCACGTGGCGCGCAAACAGGCGGCCGACCATCCAGATGAGCGGAAGCGCCGAGAGAACCGTGATCATAAAAATGATACTGCGGTCTTGGATCCAAATCATCAACCCAACCACCAGCCCCAGGGTGAAAAGAACGGCCCCCAACAAGGCCAGCACGAACTTTTTTTCGAGGGTCAACGTCACCGCTCACGGCTCCTCTTTGAGTTTATACCCGAACGGCTTGACGGTCTGGATGCGGTCCTTCAACAGGGGAATCTTCTCGCGGAGCCGGCGGATGTGAACATCGACCGTCCGGCTGATCACGTCGGCGTCATACCCCCAGACCTTGTCCAGCAGGGCATCCCGGGTCAGAACGCGGCCGCATTCTTTTAAGAGCCGTTCGAGCAGCCCGAACTCCTTGGCCGTCAGAACGATCTCCAGGCCTTTCAGACGAACCTCATGGCGGACCGGATCCAAAACCAGATCGCCGTAGACATACCGGTCCGGCGCCGCCTCCCGGCGTTCGGCCCGTCGAAGAAGCGCCTTGACGCGGGCCACCAGTTCTTTCGGACTGAACGGTTTGACCAGATAATCATCCGCGCCCAGCTCCAGGCCGACGATCTTGTCCGATTCCTCGCCCTTCGCCGTCAGCATGATGATCGGCAGCGCGGCCGTTTTGGAATCGGCGCGCACCCGGCGGCAGATTTCCAGGCCGTCCATTTCGGGCAGCATGATATCCAGGATCAAGAGATCCGGAGGTTCGGTCCTGAGGTGCTGAAATCCCTTGACCCCGTCCCGGACCGCCGTGACGCGATAGCCCTCTTTTTCGAGATAGAGCGTCACCAGACCGATGATATCCGGTTCATCCTCGATGACGACAATCTTCTTCGGCATGATCCATCCGCCTTGTTGGTTTCAGTCATGGTAAAGGTTTGCCCGATCCAAAGTCAACCGCTGAGCGCGAACCGTTCGGTCGCGGCGACTGATATTTCATTGAGATATTTTTAATTTTATGTTATACCTTGATCATCAAGAGGGAGGTGAGGCATCCGTGGCGAAGAAGAAAGCGGCCAAGAGGAAACCGGCGAAGAAGAAAAAGTCCGCCAAGAAGAAAAAAAGATAATAATTTTTCGAGTTGAACACATGGGGATTGGATGAAGTCGTTCCAGTCCCCATTTTTTTCGTCGCCTTTCCGTCGGGGTTAACGCCGCTGAAGCCGCATGGGCATCCCGTGCCGCGGGCGAAGCGTGATCACGGGCAGAAGCTCGACGGGATGATTCGGGACAAGCCGCATCCGCCATTTCTGGGCCAGCGTCGCGAGCAATAAGATGCCCTCCATCCAAGCGAACGGCTCGCCGATGCAGGACCGGGGGCCGCCGCCGAAGGGAAAGTAGGCGAACCGGGGCCGTCCGGCCATCGCCTCGGGTGAGAAGCGCTCCGGATCGAACCGGAAGGGATCGGGGAAGTAACGTGGATCATGATGCATTACGTACTGGCTCATCAGTATGATCGAGCCGGCCGGAAGGACATAGCGGTCGACCGTGTGATCCTGAACGACGCGGTAGCCCAGAAGCCATGCGGGCGGATAAAGCCGCATCGCCTCCGAGAAAAGTTTCTTCGTGTAGGTAAGATGCTCCAGATCCTCGACGGTCGGAGTTCGTCCACCCAGCACCCTGTCCAGTTCTGCATGAAGCGCGGCTTCGGCCTCTGGGTTCCGAGACAGAAGGTACCAGGTCCATGTCAACGCGTTCGCGGTCGTCTCGTGCCCGGCGAGAAAGATCGTCATGGCCTCGTCACGAAGTTGAACGTCCGTCATCCCGCCGGCGGCCCCTTCATCCCGGGCGAGAAGGAGCATGAAGAGAAGATCGCCGCGGTCTTTGGGGTTCGCCCGCCGTTCGTTGATCATCCGGTAGATCGTAGCATCCAGCCGCTTCCGCGCCTTGCGAAAGCGCCGCGTGGATGGGATCGGCAGCCGGGCCATCCATTCGGCGAACGGCCAGAGGAACAGGTAAAAATAGTCCATCGCCACGGCCAGCGCCTCGTCGATCTCCTCCGTTTCGGACTCCACATCCGTTCCGAAAACCGTCTTTGCGACGATTGTCAGCGTGAGATGCATCATTTCCCGCCAGACATCTTTCGTCTCGTCGTCCCGCCACCGATCCTGGACCCGGTCGGCGCAGTCCGTCATGACGGCGGCGTACTCCGCGATCCGCCGTTGGTGAAACACCGGCTGTGCGAGCTGGCGCTGGCGTCGGTGGAACTCGCCTTCGCTCGTGAGCAGGCCCTCGCCTAAAAGCTGCTTCGCCCACTCGAGCCCCCGTCCTTTGATGAAACGGCCGGGGTGGGTGACCAGGACGTCATGGATATAGTCGGGATGGTTGAGCAGGAAGGCGTGTTGAGGGCCGAACCGAACATGCACGACATCGCCGTGGTCCCGTGCGGCCTCCATCAAAAATCGGATCGGGCTGCGCCGGAAGGCGAAGAGATGGCCGACCAGAGGCATTCCTTTGGGACCGGGAGGCTTCTGAAGCGTCGCTTGTGTCATGGCAATTTCGGCGGCGGATCCATCTCGTAATGGTAAATCGTAAATAGACTACAGGATCCAACCGGCTACAGCATCCGGGAGAACAGTTCGGCCGCGGCGGCCGAGATCTCGATGAAGGCCTTGGGATAGATGCCGAGCAGCAGGACGCCGCCCACCGTCGTGATCAGGACCAGCCGCATCGGAAACGAAACCGGGATCGGCGCGTTATCCTTGGGCATGTAGATGTAGACCCGCTTGATCACGATCAGGTAGTAATACATCGAGATTACGATGTTAATCCCGCCGATCACGACCAGCGCCAGCAACCCTTCATTCATCGCCGCCACAAAGACGTACAGTTTGCCGATGAATCCCGCCAGCGGCGGGACGCCCGCCAGCGACAGGAAGAAGATCAGGAGCGCGCCGGCCAGCAGCGGCGACCGCCGCGAGAGGCCGTTATAATCCTCCAGGTCGTCGCTGTTCGTAAGGTTTGAGAAAATGATGACGACTGTAAAGGCGCCGAGATTCGCAAAGAGATAGGTCATCAGGTAGAACAGGATAGCGCCGTCTCCCATTTTGCTCGCCGCCGCCAGACCGATCAGGACATTTCCGATCTGTGCGATGCCGGAATAGGCCAGAAGCCGTTTGATATTCTTCTGGGAGATCGCGACGATATTTCCATAGGTCATCGAGACCGCCGAGATCGCTACGATCAACCAGACCCAGTCCCCCCGGATGTCGCCCAGCGTCGCCGTAAAGATGCGGAGCAGGATCGCGAACGTCGCGGCCTTCGGCGCAATCGAGAGAAAAGCCGTCACCGGCGTCGGCGCGCCCTGGTAGATGTCCGGCACCCAGGCGTGGAACGGGACCGCGCCGATCTTGAAACCCAGCGCGACGAAAATCAGCAGGAAGCCGATCACCATCCCGGGGGTCAGGTGGGCATGCATCCTGGCGAAGTCGGTAAAAATGATGCTGCCCGTCTCGCCGTAGATCAGGCTGATCCCGAAGGCCAGCAGCCCGGCCGCGAAGACGCCCAGGATGAAAAACTTCAGCCCGGCCTCGTTCGATTTCGGATCGTCGCGAAGATAGGCGACCAGAATGTAGAACGAAAAGGTCGAGAACTCCAGCGTGATGAACAGACTCAACAGGTCGTTCGCTGAGACCATCAGCATCATCCCCAGCGCGGCCAGAAGCCCCAGAAAATAGTATTCGCCTCGGAAGACCGGAACCTTTTTGAGATAATCGATCGAAGCCAGAAAAACCAGGATCGTCGTTCCCAGAATAAAGGCCTTGAAAAAAATTGCCATGGGATCTATGACGTACATCTCGTGGAACAGCGTCCCGTGGCGGCCGTCGATGAAATAGCCCGCGAGCAGCAGAAAGATTCCGCCCATGCCGGCGATCGAAAGCCAGGCGAGGGTCGTCTTCCCGATCCGCGGAAACAGGAAATCCAGACAGAGGATCAGGCTCAACAAGCCGGTCATCAGAATCTCCGGCATCAGAAGCTCGACGTCGACCGGCGTCATGGTGAAGGTGAACGGCATGATCAGAAGGACCCTCCGATCTGCGTGAGCGGTCCGTTGCCCTGAATCGCCGCGATCAAGGGGGTGACCCCGGCCTGGATCACGTGGATGAATTGCGTCGGAAACAAGCCGAAGTAGAGGCTGGTCGCAGCCAGCACCAGAAGCGGCAGGCGATCCACGACGGGGCTGGCGTCCTGCGCATGGGCGTAATGCGGATCCATCGGACCGTAAAAGACGCCCCGCATCATCCGGAAGAGATAGGCCAGCGTCAGGCCGATGCCGAGCACCGCGACGATGGTCTGGACCGGGTAGGGATTCCAGCTCCCGACCAAAATCATCAGCTCCCCGATGAAATTCACCGTCAGCGGCAGGCCGAAGGAGGCCGCCACGGCCACGATGAAGATGCCGGCCATGAACGGCATCCGGGACGACAGCCCTCCCAGCGACGGGATATCCCGCGTATGGGTCTGATCGTAAACGAACCCGGCGATGGCGAACAGCATCCCGGTCGCCAGCGCGTGGGCGAACATGTACAGAACCGCCCCGGTCATGCTGATGACGTTCAAGGATGCCATCCCAAGGAAGACATATCCCATGTGGCTGGAGGAGGAATAGCCGATGACGTACTTCGTGTCCTTCTGGAAATAGGCCACCAGCCCGCCGTAGATGATGCTGAAGATGCAGAGGACCGCGGCCAGCGGCATCCATTCCTTCGTCGCCTCGGGGAACAGGGTATACCCGACCCGGATGATCGAGAAATGGCCCAGCTTCATCAGGACGCCGGCATGGAGCATGCTGACGGCGGCCGGGGCCGCGGCATGGCCGACCGGAGACCAGGAATGGAGCGGCCAGATCGGCGCGATCGAGGCGAAGCCGAAAAAGATCAGGAGGAAAAGGATGCCGTGAAGATATTTCGGGACCTGCCCGTGCGCCTGAAGCTCGACGAGGTTGAAGGTGTGCAGTCCGGAGGTCGCGTAGATGATCAGGATCGCGATCAGGGCCACGACGGCGCCGGCCGAGAGGAACAGCGTCAGCTTCATCGCGGCGTATTCCTTGCTGTTCGACGCAAAATTGAAAATGAAGCCGACCGAATCCCGCTTCTCCTTGTCGGCCATCTCGAGATACCCTTTGGTATGGCTGCCCCAGACACAGAGCAGTACGTACATCGGCAGCACGGACATTTCATAGAAGAAGTACAGGAAGAACAGATCGAGCGAGACATAGACGCCGATCGTGGCGGCCGCCAGAATCAGGAGAAAGATATAAAACTCCTTCGCCCGGTCCTTCACATGCCAGGAAATGAAAACGCCGGTGAAAAGAAGAATGGACGACGCCAGGACGAGGGGAATGCTGATCCCGTCCACACCGAGGAAAAACGAGATACCCAGCTCCTTGGACCAGACGTACTGCTCCATGAATTGATACCCGCCCGCGGCCGAATCATAATGGTACAGGATATAAAAGGAGGCCAGCGTCGGGATCAGGCCGGCCATCACGGCCACGGTCCGGACCAGCAGCGGTTTTTCGTTGGGGATGAACAGGAGCAGCACCACCCCCGCGAAGGGCGCGAACAGTATGATCGAAAGAATATGATCCATCATCTCACCGGCTTTTCGGGCAGGTTTTTAAGCGTTTGGCTCAGATCCGAGTTCGGATCGGCCAGCATTTTTAAAATATAAGCATGCGGATTATTCGGATCGATCCGGACGATCGCCGAGTCCGGAACGTTCCCCTCCTTCAGCCGTTCCACCACGGCCCGCACCGACGGCTCCATGCGGGAAAGCAGCGGAATCGGATAAAGCCCGATCCAGACGATCAGACCGGCCATCGTGAATGCGATGACCGTCTCCCGGCTATTCAGGTCCGACATCGCCGCGACCTCCGGCTTCCGGATCTCGCCCATCATCACCCGTCCGTACATCGAGAACATGTAGGCCGCGCCCAGGATCACGGCCGACACGCCGATCGCGGCATAGACCCAGTAGACCTGGAACACCCCGGCCAGGACCATGAACTCGCCGATAAAGACGTTCGTCCCCGGGAAGGCCAATGAAGCCAGAACGATGACCATGGACAGCGCGGCCAGCCGGGGCGCCCGCTTCGCCAGTCCGCCGTACTCGTCTAGATCGAACGAACCCCGCCGGTCGTTCAAAAAACCCAGGATAAAGATCATTCCGGCGCCGGCAACGCCCAGATTCACCATCTGGAGCAGCGCACCCTCGATGCCGATCGGATTCAAGGCAAACAATCCTATCGTCACGAAACCGAGATGGCTGATCCCGCCGTAGGCCATCATCGCCATCAGGTTCGGCCGGGTCAGCGCGATCAAGGCGCCGTAGATCAGCCCGGCCAGTGCCAGCGTCATCATCAACGGGACGGCCATTTGAGACGCCTCGGGCGTCAACGGAAGATTGAACCGCAGCAGCCCGTAGCTGCCGAGCTTCACGCCGGAAAGCATCACGCTCACGGCAATCGGTCCCTCAAGCATCGCGCCGGGCAGCCAGGTATGGAACGGAAAGACCGGACCCTTCACGGCGAAGCCCAGAAAAACAAGTCCGAAGATCCAAAGCTGCTTCTCCAGCGGGAGGGGCGCAAACAGGAGATGAAGGTAATTGAACGAGTATGGGTTGCGGCCGAGTTGCGTCACGGCCCAGTCGTGATAATTCAGATATAAGATGATAAAGCCCACCAGCATCAGGACGCTGCCGGTCAGGTTGTAGACGACATATTTCAAGGCGGCATGATCCCGTTCCGGTCCGGACCCCCAGGTCTTGATCAGGAAGTACATCGGGATCAGCATCACTTCCCAGAAGACGAAAAACAGGATGAGGTCGAGGGAGACAAACACCCCGATCATCGTCGTCTCGAGAATCAAAAGGCAGATCAAATACTCGCGGAGATGCTCGCGGACCCGGTCCCAGGAATAGATCACAGTCAGCGCGGTTAGGAGGGTCGTCAGGATGACGAGGAAGAGGCTGATCCCGTCGATCCCGACATGGTAGTTGATCCCGAGCGGCACGATCCAGGGAACATTCTCGACGAACTGCATCGCCGGAACGCCCGACGCAAACTTGACGAAAAGAAGCAGCGATAAGACCAGCTCGATCAGGCTCAGGATCAGAACCTCGACCCTCGCGCCGCGCGGGTCCCTGCGCATCCAGAGGCTCGCCGCGCCGGCCACCGGCAAAAAGATCAATAGCGTCAGGAGGGGAAAGCCGATCTGCTTGTTCCAGAAGAGTTCGAGGTTCATGAGGGCTGCATTCTCTTCACGGATTCCTTCCGTTCAACGAAAGACGGCTGAAGATCATCAGGACGGAGGGGTTGTCCGCAAAATAAAGATAAAGATTTACGAGAATGAAGAGACCGATCACCAGGAAGGCGGCGTAATGATGCACCTGCCCCGACTGGAGTCGACGGAGAACACGGGCCGCGATATGACTGCCGTACCCGATGATGTTGAGCGAGCCGTAGATCACGTACTTCTCCGTCGCGGTCGCGAGCCGCGCGAACGACTGGGTTCCGCGGCTGACGCCGTTCACGGCCCCATCAATGACGCGGTCATCAAAGATCCCAAGGAAGCGTCCCAGTCTCTGGAGCGGATCCAGGATGAGGGTGAGGTAGGCTTCACCGAGGAGCGCATCGATTCGGGCGATGGGATGTTGTGCGAGCCAGAGGAGGCCGCGGCCCCCCTTCCGGTAGAACCAGTCGGTATCCAGACTGATCGTCGCCTCCGGA